>JAGLZW010000027.1 GCA_023131225.1 Candidatus Bathyarchaeota archaeon
GTATTGTGCTAGGAAGCAGTCGCTAAACTTGTTCAGATGAGCTGTGTCTCTGCTATGAAGGTAAATGTAGGGATGAGTATAGGCTGGATGTCTGTAAAGCTGGGTGAAAGCCATCTCAGGCCTATAAGCTGTGTAGAGAAGCTGCTTTAGCACAAGCATGTCTGCTGGAGCCGCAAAGGTCGCCATGCCTGCAGAAGTGCTTGTTACAGTGGCTAACCATGCTTTGGGATCGTTATCCAGTATTTCCTTGAAGGCATTTATGGCATTCATCTCATTAGAAGTAGGCTGGTTGGCAGGATTATTTGCCACGATGTTCCAGTATTCTAGGTTGAGAAAGGTTGTGGAAGCACCATATAGAACGACTATTCCAATTATTGCAACTGTAGCAACAGTTTTGATGTTGGCATGGATGGTTTTTTTCTTTAACCTATCGATTGAGAGCAGAATTGGGATTGGAGCAAGGGTTGCGAGGGATAGCTTTATGAACCATATGAATCTCTTCTCCGAATATCCGGCATCAAAGAAGTAGAGGTTTATTGTCGACACAAGTTTTCCAGCAATGAAAGTGAAGATCATGAAAGCTATGAAAAGCGTGAGCGCTTTGTAAGATTTCATATCTTGGGCAAGGTAATACAGGGCGATTATGGCTAGTACACCGTTTATGCCGAGCATTAGTGGGTACATGAACCAAGGAACCAAACCTATTGTGTCAACTTGCCAAGTGTGGAAGGATTCCGTAAGCGATGCCCATGACAGCAAGGCAACAGTATGCACAAAGAGGAGCGATAAAACTAATGTTTTTGATAACGTTTTGCCGCTGATTCCCAACGTAATTTTAAAAGGGGATAATCTTGGCCTAATGACTCGTCTAAATACTAGTGACAGAAGCAGAGCCAAGATGGGACTAAAGAGGGAGATTAATAGGGATAAGTTAAATATGAAACGTGCGGTGAGCAAGAAGAAAATATAGTAAATTATAATAGCAAACAAAAAGCCGATTATTGAAGATTTTATCGAGTCGTCAATCCTAAGATTTTCATTCCTCGATATCGCTCCATAAGCGGCTAGAAATAGGGCAAACACTACAGCTTCGGTTACGTGCGTAAGGTATAACGCGGCTATTATGATGGAGAACAGGGCAAGATATTTTGATGTTGGTATTTCTTTCTTTCGCATTAGAAAGATCGTTGCCATCAGCAACACCAAGGATACTGTAGCTGGAACATACCACAGTCCGAGGATCCCGTAGACAGTTCCGTTATAAGTCTTGTCTGCTGTAGTAGCCAAAAGCTGGAGTTGAGTTTGACCTATAGTTGAAAGTTTTAGCATGGCGAAGTGGAGCCATGCGAAGCCCCCGAAACTATTCGTAAACAAGACCCAGAACAACGTAGCTAATGTAGGCAGTCTAGCATCAAATTTTTTTAAGTATTGCTTCGCCATTATATAAAAAGCTAGCGGCAACATAAGATTTAATGTGACCAAAGCCGTTTGAGCAGATAACATCGATGGATTTGAGAGTGAAAGGAACAAGGATTGGTGAAGGTGAGCAAGCAGATAAACTGAACCTATGTAAAGGTCAGGCGTCCTGCTCAGAATAATACTGCTCCCGTAGTGACGCGATATGTCTGTTCCGGGGAGAAGAGCGAAGCGTGGATACATAAAGTAGAAAGAGAGAGCGTAAAAAACCATGGCGAGGAGGAGGGCTAAAGAGTAGATATTTTTTGAGAGGGATCTCGAGACACGGGGAGCTTCGTGTTTTTTATGTTTAAATGCTGAAATTAATCCTAGTACGATAAAAATGCTCAGCGCAAATAGAGTTCGTGCGTTTTCATCGATAGAAAAGGAAGCTAGGGTTATAAAACCGGTGAAGGTGTAGCTGAACAGGTATGATAAAACCACGGTTTCAAGTCTAGTGAAGTAGCGAGTTAGTCCGAAGATATTTAGCAAGGCGTAACCTGAAAGAAGGGATGTGCAGAGCAAAGCTAGGGCTAACTGTATTAATCCTCCTTGGACGCGCAATTTGTTAATAATTAACAGACTTGATGCAGAAACTATGAGGAATAAGTCGATTATCAAGCCAACATGCGTATTCTCTATTCTAATGTGCTTCACGGTTAGCTTAACATCATAACCGCTAACGATTAAATACAGAACGATAATTGTGAGTATTTCAAGTAGAAAAAGCGGGTATTTTATCCATGACCCTATTAGCCATAAAGTGAAGGATGAGAAAGCAGTTGCTACTGCAGCAACTATTATCAAGTTTCTCATAAATGGTTGCGCTTCAACTTTCTTCATCAATTCTCACTTCTAAACATCTTAACCAATTTCTCAAAGAGGGCTTCAGCTAATAATTCGTAGTTAAAGTATTTCTCGGCTGCTCTTCGCCCATTCTCCCCAAGTTTTTTAGCGAACTCTCTATCGCGGTAAAGTCTCTTAAGGTGAAGTTCGAACTCATTCCAGTCCCTAGCCACCAATCCACAGTTAAACGTTCTAATCATGTTGCCAGTTTCCTCGAGATCTGTTGAAATTATAGGTTTACCCGCAGCCATATAATCAAAGGGCTTGGAAAGCATCGTATAAGAGAAATGCAATCTATTTGGGTAAGGTATAATGCCTATATCTGAGTTAGAAAGTATATCTTTGACAAAGCTGGGCCAATCGTATGAACCCACGTAAACATAGTCCGGTAAATCCATTAGCTTTGCTCCTGCGATGTGTAGTTTTATCTCCATACCACATTCTCTTAAGTTTGTGACAGTTGACACAAGCTTATCGACGTCCTTGACTTTCATCGCCGAGCCAGAGTATAGCACCGTTAAGGGGCCTTCGGATTTCGGCGGATTGTAATCGATGTAGCTCACTAAGGAGCCAGTTGGCACTACAGAGATTTTCAATTTGCTAATCCCATAGATCGTTGCAATGTATTGCCTATAAGACTCGCTGAGTACAATGATGGATGAGGTCAGCTTTAGGGTTAATATATCCAGAAACCTGTGATAGAGTATCGGTAATATTGAGGGCTCTTTCTCTGAGAAGGCGTAATCCGCCTCTACTGGCGGATCAAGTATGTCAACAATTACTCTAACACGACCTACGCCAACCACCTTCAAAGCCAGAAGAGATAAAATGTACTCCAATACAGCTTGTATTCTTGGAACAGCGTAGGGATACGCCACGACTACGACTAAATATGACCTATTCTTTAAAGTGGTGGAGATAGCGCCTAACACGGCTTTAAGTATGTTTGACCTGCTTTTCAACGTCTTCCTTCGTGTGATAAACCTTAGACATCGATCAGCATGTGAGTACCAGAATATCTTTGATTCCGGTGAGCGGTTCAGTAAAGCCTTGACTAATGAACCGTATAGCCCTACATACCTGTAGCCAATTCCGCCTCTAATGCTTTTGGGCTCTATAGCGAAGTAGCTCGTTAAAATCATTAGATTTGGCGGCATGCTTAAAGAAACTTCTCTAGCAGCTTAAGGAACTCTTCAGCGATCTTGTTCCTGTCGAACTTTTCCTCAATGAGTAATCTCGCCCTTTTGCCTGCCATTTCTCTAAACGGTTTGTTTTTGTAGATTCTGTAAATCGCTTCCGCGAACCTCTTTTCATCCATAGGTGGAACTGTTAAGCCTACTTCATGCTCTTTTATCAGCTTGGCTAGTATCGAGTCATCGTAAACTGTGGCTACTACCGGCACTCCACATGCGCAATACTCAAAGAACTTGGCAGGGAGAGAGTTCCTCCAAAGGAGATTATCGTCATAGGGAACCAAGCCTACGTCAGCTCTAGCAATCAGCTTTGCCAATTTCACCTTGTCGTTTATTGCTCCCTTATACTCTATGTTGTTTGAGATACCCAGTTCAAGGGCCAAGTTGAGCACCTTCTGTACTTTACCTCCCCCAGCAATAACCAACTTAACATTGCTCAAGCCCTTGTCTACAAGCTTCTTTATTGTCTTAACTACCACATCCAAATTATAGTATCCTCCAATACCACCTGAGTAAAATATTGTGAAGCCTTCGTTCTCTCGCTTATTGCTTAATGGCTTAAACGTTCTTGTATCGGCTCCGTTCGGTACGAGCCTAACATTAGTTACTCCACGGCGCTTTAAAGACTTCAAGAAGTTTGGCGTCACAGCAGCAACTAGGTGACATTTTGCGTAAAGGCTTGCTATGAGCTTCTTTACTGCTGAATAGAAGGATTTCCCGATTCTAGAATTATTAAGGCTTATTGCGTAGTCTTCCCACTCGTCTCTGTAATCAACCACACACTTGGCCCCGACCAGTTTGCAGGCCATTAACGCCCCCAGCCCAACATCGCCGGAGGGGACAGAAACTATCACTACGTTTGGTTTTCTGGCTCTTAGGAAAAGCGTTGAAACCATGAAGGAAATAAAACTGTTTAATATGAAGATTAGCGGATGAGTTAGACACATGTTGAAGACAAGGTTGAAAAGGTTAACTTCACCCAGTTTTCTGACTCCTTTTTTTTGAAAGGATTTATAGCTGAATGCACCCAAAACCTCCACTGAGCGCGACTTCTTAGACCAAGCATTAGCAAAGAAGCCTATCCTAGTCCAACCAGCGCCGGGAAAAGGATTAGGAAAACCAAGGACAAATAAAACTTTCATGAACCATCCTCAAACATCACAGATTTACAGGTTTTTTCTTCAATTTTAAACTTGTTTCGATAGACTTTCCAAATAGAGATTGGTATAGTGTTAGGAATAAGGTGACCTCGAAGAAGTAAAGCACGTATTTTAATGACAATTCGAGTAACCATAATGTCATAGATGATGCAACAAATGCTAAGATTGCTAAGAATGTCAACGACAAAGTAACTTTCTTCATATCTTAAACATCCTCATGGTTTTTACGAGAAACTCCCAATGGTATCATATTTTTCGCTTTTAGCGAAACAGTTTATTATCGCTTTCAGCACATGGATGTATATAGCCCGGTTTAGCATAAGCTAGTCAAGATCTTCTCATATCTGTGAACCGCTGCTGTATAGGAATATTTGCTCTCAATGAGAGCACGCGCATCCTTTGTTATCTCTAGGAGCCTTGGATGGTTCAAAGCTCTTATTACACCTTTGGCGATAGATTCTGCATAATTGTCTTCTAATATAAATCCGGTTTTTTCATCCTTTATGATGTCTGGAATTCCACCGACAGGCGTTGCTAAAACTGGTGTGCCACATGCCATAGCCTCTAAAACTATGTTAGGTAGCCCTTCCTCATACGAGGGCAAGACAAGGAGCTTCATTTGATTAAGGTGGTATGCAACTCTATCCCTTGAAAGCCATCCTGTAAGGCTCACTTTATCACGTAACCCGCTTTTCTCTAGGCAGTCTTTAATTTTATAAAATAACGGTCCGTCCCCGCCTATCAGGAACTCTACGTCCGGCAGTTGCTTTAAAATCAAAGGTAGTGCATCAATGAAGTTAACTACTCCCTTCACAGGGACCAAGGAACTGATAAGTCCGACCAGCTGCTTTCTACTCTTTAGCTCTCTTTCTAATCTAAAACGGCTAGTGTCCACGTAGAAAGCACCATTAGATGAAACCTTACCCTTGTATCTACTAAATGGCCCACTTTCAATGATACCCTTTGCTTCTACAGCAATATGATCCACCAAGTGAAAAATCATCCTTTCCAAAACCCCAGCAACGAGAGGGAAAATGGCCCCACTCGCCCCTGATGGTTCATTCAGTTTCATCTCCCAGCTTTTTTGAATTCCATAATAAAATATAACTGTTTTCTTTCCGAATAATTTTGAGCAGAAAATGGGTAATAGATTAAGTTCTCCTCCAAGGTGAAAAAGCGCAATGTCAATTTCAGAAGATATTTGTACTAATTTAAGTGAAGTCCTTAGCTGGATTAGCAAGAATCTGAGGATTCTAATCCAAACTGGTCTCTTTTCACCATAGCTCTTAGGACATTTTATATTAATTACGCGAACCCGCCCACCAGTTCCCGCAAGAAAGTTTCCAGTGATTAGAAAAAGTTCACCGCACAAGGGCTCAAGTAGTCGCAAGGATTTTGTTACAAAACTTGCCCCTATTTTATTCCCGATAGGCAAAGTTATTAGCGCAACACTGGGCTTTTTATGCCGTGGCTTCATCAAATATCCCTTTCAACTAAGAATATCATGATTTAAACATCTTCCCTGCATGCGCCATCGATTCTTCTTCTACGCTTCTTTTTTTCAAAATGCTTTTCGCTAAATCGCCCATTACACTTTAGCACCAGCCATTACACTCCCGAGGAGATTGAGATATCGTGAAATGTATCTTTCTGCTGAAAACCACTTCTCGCATACTTCTCTTACCTTTTGTGGGGGGTAATTCTCCTTTTTATAGTTCATCAGGATTTTCCCTAGACTCTCCACATCCTCACTGCGGCAGATCAATCCTCTATCAAGCTTGCTTATTATTTCTGGTATGCCTCCTCTGTCAGAGCCTATCGTTGGAGTACCAACAGATAATGCCTCCATGATAACAGTAGGAGCAGGATCTTGATTGAGGGAGGGCACCACTAATGCCAAGGCATCTTGGTATAATGACCATAGCATCTCTTTATCCACCCATCCCAGAAAAAACACTTTGCCTTGTAGGTTGTGCCTTGCTACAAATCTCATCATACGGTTTTCCAAAGGCCCTCTTCCCACGATTATTAGCTTGGCGCTGATTTCATTGGAGTGTCTCCTGAAAGCTTCCAGTAGGTTCAAAACTCCTTTATGCATTCCCAAGGCCCCCGCGTACAGGAAGTAGTTTGAATATCCTGAGCTTTTTACTATTTGTTTGGGGTAGGGAACAAAATGAGGGATGCACTCTATCCGTGTATCTAGGTTTGCCGAAAGTATTTCCTTCACTTTCGTACTAGGGGTTAAAATAAGGTCGATATCACTAATTGCCTTTCTAAATCCTTTTAGGTATCTTCCCATTTGAGGTGGCTTCCTGGAGAGAATCGCGCAGGAAAAACAATTTTTTCTTATGTCACAAGGCCGGCGATTATTCTTTAGCAGATACCCTCTTTGACATATCAGCCAGTAACCATGAGCGGTATATATTGATAAGTAATCTCCCTGCTTCCTCAATATCTGATAACCGAAGAACATAGGACTATGGTGGTTCACCACATCTGGTCTTACATCACTGATAATCTTGCTAAACTGCTTGTTCACATATGGAGAGCTACCAAAAAAATAGGCAATCAATGAATCAACGATATTAAGCGGTGACCTTAATGTGTGAACATACAACCTGGGATGTTCCGATTCCCATTTAGCCACGATATCCTTCCAATCAGACGAAGGGGAACGGAGACCTTTTGCAGACGCATCCAGACTATGCATGATATGCACCTCGTGACCCCTTCGTGCTAGACCTGTTGCGATGGCATTAATAAGATCGCTGACGCATGAAATATCGGCGGCAGGGTAGTAAGTTGGTGTTGTTATTAAGAATGTTAGCTTTTTCATAGGCTCAATTCGCGAAGAGCTTTACGTCCACTAGTCTTTTCACATCGTAATAATAAGTTTTAAGCTCAAAGCCTCGGTCCGTTTTTTCCATTTATCTTCCTACGTGCGCGCGTTTTTCATAGTCCTTTCTTCCAAGCCCCGTAGCCCCCGCTTTTTTAACGGCAAGCATGCAATGGGCAAAATTTGGGACAAAATAGGCAAGGAAATTTGACAAGTAGGATATGAGATTAAAAACTATACTCTGCTGAAGAAAGGTTGATTTGCACATCTCGTTGTTCAAGCAACGTAAACCAGTTATTCCTCTAAGTTTATATCCTTTCTGTTCAAACTCAATCGGAGTCCAACCCGATTTTCCATGATGAAACCCAACAGGAGTAGATATTATAACCTGAATGCGTGCAATTTCTTCAATCTTATTCATTAACATTTCACTATCGTTCTTTGGTAGGTGTTCGATTAATTCTAAGCACAGAACTATGTCAAACGTCTTCTTTCGGATAGGTAGAAACCGTGCATCGCAGAGAATGTAGTCATCGTGAACTCTCATTTGGTGGCATTCCTTCAAGTGTGGCAAAAGCAAGTCTATACCTACTGTAGAGAACTTCTGATGTTTTCTTAGCCCCCTCATAGGAAGACCAATCCCACACCCTACGTCTAGGATTGTATGCGATTTTTGTTTGTCAAGTTTCTGCCAAACAACATTTATCCTTGAAAAAGGTAGATAAAAATACAAATTCTCTATTATTCTACGCACGCACAATTTTCGATCAGATCCTTCCTACCGACTTGTATGAATGCGCGCGTTTTTCATTCAACTTCCTACCTTAAGTTCTAAGAGGTCTTCGAACACATATAGGAAGATTCGTGAAGCCCTAGAAACAATATAGCGAGCAAGGATTTTAATCCAGAGATAATCAGCTTCTGTTTGATTACAGAAATTGAGGAGTTCAAGCTAGCTCTTTCATACCGACGATAGTCGATGTTATACCCTATCTCTTGAAGCATGAAAGAGACATCGCTATCGCGAAAATGGTGAGGGTGAGGGGCATCGACTAGACTTAGCGCCTTTCTAATTGCCCTCAAAATGTGAAATGTTTGCAGCCATAAGACTAGAGTGCCCCCTCTTTTTAGACATCTTTGCATTTCTTTTAATACGGCGAAAGGATTTTGAACATGGTCCAGAACATTAACGCATAACACTACATCAAAGGTTTCATCTTTAAAAGGCAAGTATTCACCCATGCCTCGAATGTTGTTAGTGCTATTTGGATAAAAGTGTCGTAATTCACCAGCGAGGGGATCGATTCCCAACCTTAATCCCGCTTGTCCAAGACCATGAATCGCTACTGCAGGACCACACCCCACTTCCAAGATGTTCTTATCATTAAAGAATTCAGAGCCTAACAGGAATTTTTGTGAGAAAAAATGACTATGAGTTCTCAGCTCTTCTAGCTTCCAGCTGTGGAAAGATGCATGTGCATGCGCGCGCTCTGCATTTTGTGCAGCTCTCCATCTTGCGTCTGAAGCGGAATCCATGTCATATCTCCGTAGCTTCATCAAATATCTTTTTTAGCGTCTCATTCCTCTTTTCAAGGGAAAACTTCCCAGTTTCAATTTCCTGCCTACCATCCCTTCCCATTCCTCTTCTCAGTTCCTTATCTTCTATCAAAATGCTCGTCTTTTCTACAAGTTCATCCACTACGTTAGGATCTATGGTTTTTATAATCCTCATAAATTTGGATGTGGGATTATAACTCCAGTTAGGAATAAAATTCTCTATGTAATATGGCGCTCTTTTAGACCTTTCAAGGACGAACCCCGTTTTGCCATTTTCAACCATTTCTGGGTTCGCCCAGACGTCGGTAGTTATCACTGGCAGTTCATAACTCATAGCGTCTAGAATGGCAAGGCCTGGAGTAGCATGTGAAGGAAAGAGGAAAATATCCGCCGATTTGAATTCTTGCTCTAATTGCTCCCAAGGGATCAGCCCCTCAATTAGTTTCAGTTTATCTACACTTCCGCATCTAGCTCTTATCGCCTTAGGGATGTCCGACCGTATCACTAGTTCCAAGTTCGAGTATTTTTTTCGAAGAATTAAGAAAGCCGCAAGGACTTCTTGTCCGCCTTTATATTCAAACTCTCCGGGAATGTTTGCTGAACCAACAAAAAGCAATTTAATTTTCTCTTTATGACCGTGCTCTTTCGTACAGTGTTTCTTAGGCACAGCGAGTCGGACAACCTCCACTTTATGAGCAAAACGCTCGCAATTGAGGTTATGTAGAACAGTTTTCTTGGCTGCCTCCGTCCAACAGATAATCTTCTTACAATATTCTGATGATAGAACCAGTTCTATGAGCCACTTACACCTCTTGAAGTGTTTGATATTATAGCCCGCAAGCTGAGTTACAAACTCTAGATCTACCACCCATGGTTCTTTACGGAAGACTAAATGCCCGGTAGCATAAGTTAGGTCTGTGCCCTTTGGCGGCTTTTTGAACTTCTCCAAATAAGCCTTGGCAAGATTCACTGGCACTATCTCACCCAAAGCCTTCTCCTGAAAGGAATAAATCGCGTCTACCTTACTTGCAACACTAGAAACTTTGTCCCAGCTCGAGCCTAGAGTGACGAACTGATACCCCGAGGGCGGATGCAGTATCAACTCTTTATAGAGTGAGTGCATCCTTCCAGCAACATCCAGATAAACCGTTCTCACTTTATTTGGCTTGCCTCTCTCTTATCAACCAACTTGGCAACGAGTCATGAAAAGATTGTGGCATCCGACCATGCAACAACCCTTTCAGTACATGAGCTAAACTATCATCCACCAAATGGATACACCTGTTGGCCTGCATTTGCTCTTCACTCGAACCATTGGAGAAGGGACTTCAATTTCAATGCCATTTTAGGTGATATAAAGTGGAAGAATGGCCCGACAAAACAAGACACGATTGAGAGAGGACTATGATACCCCCATTTGGTGAGCCCCAGAATTTTTGCCTTTGCATAGCTAGTTCTTGTCGGTCTCCATCTTCTCCCTCTTACTATGGAGTCATTTGTTTCTCTAAGCCGCAAAACAAATCTAGGCAAATTGATGCAGTCATAACCTAGAGAGACTATTCGCATCCATAGCTCATAATCTTCCGCACCCCATAATTTGGGATTGTAAAGACCTGTATGAGCAAGAATTGATCTCTTGAATGTCACTGAGCTATGAATAAAAGGATTATGTACCATTATCATTCTTTTTATAGTTTCGGTGTCTGTTGGAGGGGTCAACCTTCCCAAAATTCCTCCCTCCTCATCGATAACGTGCGCCCATCCTCCAACAAAATCTACTTTCTCTTTTTCCATAGCCTCAATCTGTAATTCCAATCTATGCGGCAGACTAACGTCATCTCCATCCATTCTGGCAATATACTTCCCCCTTGACGCTAGAATACCCGCATTTAGCGCTTCTACGAAACCTCCTCGGCCTTCATTGACTATTATGCGCAAACGTCTATCGGTCTTAAATTCTTCAAGGGCGTCAAACATCGACTTGTCAAGCGACATCCCGTCAACATCTACAATCAGTAGTAACTCCAAGCTTGCCAAAGTCTGTCTTAGCACACTCGCGACACTTTGCTTCAAAAATGCAGGGTTACATTTGAAAACTGGCATTACAACAGAAACTAAAGGCTTTTCCGTTTTAATCAATGTCTAGCTTGCTCTTTGCACACGCATACTTTTGGCAAATCGGTACCATTTAACTGTTCTTTTGAGCCCTTCTTTGAAATCGGTTTTGCCTTCAAAGCCAAATTCTTCTTCAGCTTTGCTGGTTTCAAGACATCTCCTCGGTTGCCCGTCCGGCTTTGAAGGGTCCCATACAATTTTCCCTTTGTACTCAGTAAGCTCCGCTATTAAATCGACAAGCTCTTTTATTATGATCTCCTTACCTGCCCCTAGATTCACAGGGGCTGGTTTGTTATATTTCTCAGTTGCTAAAAGAATGCCTTCAGCAGCGTCTTCCACATACAAAAACTCTCTAGAAACTTTTCCCGTACCCCAAACGACAACTTCGTTTCTACCCTCTAACTTCGCATCTACCATCTTCTTTATGAGCGCCGGGATCACATGTGACTGTTCAGGGTCAAAATTATCTCTCGGACCATACAAATTAACTGGCAACAGAAAAATAGCATTAAAACCATATTGCCATCTGTAGGCTTGAGCCTGAACTAGTAGAATTTTCTTAGCAATACCATAGGGCGCATTTGTTTCTTCTGGATACCCATTCCACAAGTCTTCCTCTTTAAAGGGAACGGGAGTGTACTTCGGATATGCACACACTGTTCCTATTGCAACAAATTTTTGTACTCCTTCCTGTCTAGCAGCTTCCATTAACTGAATCCCCATTATGGCATTATCATAAAACAAAGTTGCAGGATACTTCTTGTTAAATCCTATACCGCCAACTTTAGCTGCCAAATGAATAACAACATCTACATCATTAACAGCTTTTACACAGTTTTCCCACTTTCTCAGATCTACGTCTTTACTTCTTGGAACCTTAATATTTCCAAGATTTACTTCCCTTTCCTTTATCAGCTTCTCAACTATGAAGGAACCTAAGAATCCAGCTCCACCAGTGACCAATATCTTCTTATCATCCCAAAATCCCGTCCTAATCCACCTTCCACCATCTATTCGGAAACTTCTTCTCAACGATTTTGTCTCCCTTTCCGACGGGTTCTAAACCCAATTTACGCATATCAGCATCTATCATTATTTTAACTAATTCTTCGAATTTAATCTTCGGCGCCCAACCCAGTTTTTTCCTTGCCTTCCCTGCATCAGCCACCAACTCTTCAGTCTCAGTAGGTCTAAAATACCGCGGATCAATCTTTACGTACTTCTCAAAGGGCAAATCAACATAAGAGAAAGCTTGCTCAACAAACTCTCTCACCGAATGAGCCTCACCAGTTCCTAACACAAAATCTTCCGGCGGGTTAATCTGCAATATCTTCCACATCGCCTCCACATACTCTGGAGCATACCCCCAATCCCGTCTCGCATCAAGATTCCCCAGATAAAGAAAACTCTGCTTCTTAGCCAAAATGTTCGCTATAGCCCTGGTTACTTTTCTCGTTACAAAAGTTTCACCTCTCCGGGGAGACTCGTGATTAAACAAAATTCCATTACACGCAAACAGATTGTAGCCCTCCCTATAATTCACAGTCATCCAATACGCATAGAGCTTAGCACTAGCATAAGGACTCCTAGGCCTAAAAGCCGTTTCCTCACTCTGGGGAGATGGAGCATCTCCAAACATCTCACTACTAGAAGCCTGATAAAACTTAACGCTGTTTCCGCTTCTTTTGATAGCCTCCAAAATCCTAGTAGTGCCCAAACCAGTAACATTCCCAGTATACTCCGGAATATCAAAACTCACCCTAACATGGCTCTGAGCCCCCAAATGATACACCTCATCAGGCTTAACATTATAAATTATGTTCGCTATCTGCTCAGAATCAGAAAGGTCCCCATGAGAAAGAAAAAGTCTCGCACTCGGCTCATGAGGATCCACATAAATATGATCTATCCTCGAAGTATTGAAAGTACTGGCCCTCCTAATGATTCCATGCACCTCATAGCCCTTCGAAAGCAAAAGTTCTGCCAGATACGAACCATCCTGCCCAGTTATTCCAGTAACAAGCGCTTTTTTCAACGAATTCTTCCTACGCACAGTTTTCGAAAAGACCACTCGACTTATGCAAATTTCTCAGCACCTGAACTATTCCCAGCCAGCTTCACCGTGACCACACGCACAGTAGAGTGGCTCTCTATGAAAGTGTCACAGTCAATAACCAAGACCCTTGAAAAACCAGTCAAAACATTTACCCGTAAACCTTTTTTCTCAGGTCAACATCATGGAAGATGACAGTTTTCTCTTTCTCGACAAATTCGTAGACGATTCTATATTTTCCAATCCTCAGCCTCCATAAACCTTTAAGAGGTCCCACTAACGGAACTCCAGCGTGAGGGTTCATGAGGATTTCCCGGAGCGCTTCCACAACTCTGGGTTTAACGAGGCTTGGTAGCCTCCTATGTTTTTTAAGGAAAATTCTTGAGAACCTAGCTTTGTACGGCATCTTATTCTAAAACTTTCTCTAAATCCTTTATGGAACATTCAACATATTCGCCTTTAGCGACTTCCTCTCTACTCTTCCGGATAGTCTTCAACGCTTCTTTATCTGCAAGCGTCTCTAACGTAGCCAAGATCTGCTCCACTTTAAAATATGCGCTCATCATTTCCTCAAAGAGTTCTTTGGGAACCAGAACCCCTCTCTTCGTGAACTTAACTTTTATCTCCACCAATCAACACCTGCAAATTATGTCTCTCTAAAAGATTTAAACCTTCCACAATTCCGAAAAGCATTTTCATAGTTGACTGTCAAGAACCGAATGAACACCATATTTTTTGCTTTCAACCATATACGACTTGTCAACGAACACATTTGTTCTCAGCAAATTAACTATTCTTTCTGCAGCCTTACCATCGCCAAACGGGTTCTCCCAGCTGTTGTTGCCACTAAGCATTAACTTTGTCTTCGCCACAATCTCGTAAGGGTCTGTTCCAGCTAGCACGTTAGCTCCAACCTCCAAAGTCTCAGGCCTCTCAGTATTATACCTCAACGTAACACATGGAACCCCTAGAACACACGCTTCTTCCTGCACCCCGCCCGAATCCGTTAAGACAAGTTTAGCATTGCTTTCAAGCTGCAAAAAGCCCAAATAATCCAAAGGCTCAACAAGCATAACCCCATTCGCTTCCACATCAAATGCCTTAAGCTGCTTCTTAGCCCTAGGATGAATCGGATAGACAACCTTGAAACCAAACTCTTCCTGCACCAATTCCAAACCCTTCAGAATCCCCCGAAACCTCTTCTCGTCATCAACATTCTCTTGACGATGAACCGTAACCAAAAAGTAGCCCTCATCATCAATACCCAAATGACTAAGAATGCCACCTTTCCTCTTCGAGATCTCCAAATTCTGAAAAACAGCATCAACAACCGTGTTACCAGTCACAAAAACCTTGTCCCCAGAAATCCCCTCACCGAGCAATATCTGCCTAGACTTCTCAGTAGGCGCAAACAGCAAATCTGAACAATGATCTGCTAGGACTCTGTTGATTTCCTCAGGCATCTCCCGGTCATAACTTCTCAAACCAGCCTCCACATGCCCAACCTTAACGCCAAGCTTAGTCGCAGCTAAGGCGCCAGCAAGAACAGTGTTAGTGTCACCTTCAACCAAAACACAGTCCGGCTCCTCCTCGCGAAGAACCCTCTCAATCCCCATCAGCATCCTCCCAGTCTGCTCCCCATGAGTCCCCGACCCCACATCAAGATTGTACTCTGCCTCAGGCAATTCAAGCTGCTCAAAGAAAACCCGATCCATATTATACGAATAATGCTGCCCCGTATGAAGAACAAAATAATCCAAGCCTAAACGTTCACATTCACGAATAACCGGAGACAACTTAATAATCTCAGGACGAGTGCCCAGAACGATAGAAATCTTCATTCTTCATCTCTTGTTTCAGGAGCGTATGCTCCATCCCAAGGCTTTGCACATTTGCGCGCCCATTTAATGTGCATAATTTCAGTTAACCCTCTCTTGTCACGTTTTCCAGCTCTCTATGCGTTATGACAACGTCTAAGGAGTAGCCTTTCTCAGAGAGAAAACGCCTAAAGGCCTCATCAAGGGTCATGAGGTATGCTTGTGTTTTCACCGCGTGGGCATAAGCCATATCGTCCATTATGTCTCTGTGGCCTCTCATCCAAAGCTCTGCGGCAAGCTCCAGTCCATTCGGCTCAGGAAGCTCTACAGCAACGCCCAAGCCCGCTAAAAGAGCTCTAAACCCGTCTACAGCTTCTTTGGGAAGACCTTTCAACCCCCTCTTCGAGGCTTCCTTGGCAGCTTTTGCCACAAGCTCCACCAACAAAGGCGCAGGATAACAGTACTCTACGCTTTCCCTGAACT
>JAGLZW010000028.1 GCA_023131225.1 Candidatus Bathyarchaeota archaeon
ACATATTCCTTCAACATTGCCAGAGTTGACGGTTTCAGTTTCAAAATTCTAGGATTTCCATGTTTCGCAGATCTGACTGTTATTGAACCTCTCTCTAAATCTATGGATTTCAAGGTTAGATTATGCAGCTCAATGGGTCTCATGCCTGTGTCTCTAAGAATCGAGAAAATCAAAGCATACTTTCTAGATGCTTTAGAGATTATTTTGTTGATTTGCTCGGTTGTTGCTATATATGGCAGGTTTCTTTGCCTTTTATACAAAGGTTTGTTCCATGATAGACCATTTACTTTGACATAGTGGTCATATGCGTTTGCAAGAGCCTCTTTGAAAGCATTGCTACACTGCTTTCTAGCGATCATGCCTCTTACTAATTCTGGACTGTCTAGATTGGCAAGTTTTGAAAGTGTCTTTAGCTTTCTAGCATAGCCTTTGATTGTCGAATCTGCGTAACCTCTCTTTTTTAACTCCCAAACAGTTTTGAAAATCCCTTCTTTCACGGAAATTAGACCGGGTTCCGGCATGGTGGACCGGGCGGGATTTGAACCCGCGGCTTCCGCCTTGCGAAGGCGGCGATCATACCAGACTGATCTACCGGCCCTCTCACTCTCGCTCAGAAGAGAACGTGAATTAAGAAATTTAGAGCTTTCGGCTTCGTTTGGGGGATTCGAGATAGGTTATTATGGTGTATAGGGCTTGTTCTGTGATTCTGCTTATGTTCAGGTTGTGTTTTGTGCTTTCTTAGCTATGCTTCGGGATTGACCATGCCTGAATGCCACAGACGCGAACGCAGTTTCCACCAAATTTAAAAGCAGACATTTTTCAAAGTATCCGATACACAAAAACTAATTCAGGTGAGAAATTGAGCTACCAGACGAAGAGGCTAGCTATCGCTACTCTTTTTGGGGCTATAATATTCATTACTAAGGCTTTACTCCCTTCTCCGATAAATAAGATGTTAATCAGTATCCAAGCTCTAATGCTTGCTCTTGGAACCCTTCTATTAAAGAAACAGGGCGCAACTTTTGTTTCATTGATTGGTGGTGTGCTAACAGCCTTGTGGAATGTGGCCTTTGCCCCCTTTACCTTATTCTTTGCTCTTCTGTATGGTTTGTTAGTGGATGCATTTTTCTTACTTTTCAGGATTGACGTCGCACATGGTGAAGTCAAAGCAACCAAAGTGATGACTGCAATGACTATGAGCACTTCGCTTGTCGGATTCACAAGCTATTATGTGACTGTTCATCTGATGGCATTGATACCTAGAAGTCTTCCATTAGAAGTTTTGATATTAGTTATGGGAACTATCAGTGGTGCTGTAGCTGGTTACTTCGCTTCATTAATCTGGAATAACCATCTTAAAAATCTCAGACTTTGATGTTCTTTCAATTGCAAAAAGCCAAGGCTTTGGCCTAGCACCCTCAAATTTGTCAATACCCTGAATATCCGAGTTTTCAAGTCTCTTATCAGAGCAGGGTTGGAGTAGTTGTGCATAAACACACTACCAGAAACACGACCCTGCAGAAAGTCTATCTCTGGATGTCACGCGCACGCATCACTACTAATTATGACGCGGAAGCTAAAAGCATTTCCAAGCAGCAAGAACACACATCTACACATCAGCAATTTCCAAAACATATCAAGTGCTCATATGCCGCCTTGACGGATGTAGAGTGTTAAGTCAACAAGTCGGTGCATTCTCTTCAACTCCACTGTTCCAACGCTGTTTTCAATTCTTTGCGAGTTTTTGCATATTCCTTGAGAGGTATTCCTTGCATCTTTGCGTCGACCGCCTGCCTCATTGCTTTAGCGCCTGCGACAGTGCCATTTTTGTGCCCGTGGATTCCTCCTCCTGCTTGGATTATGAAGTCTTTTCCAAAAATCTCAATCAAGGCGGGAACTAAGCTTGGGTGAAGACCTCCCGAAGCCACCGGTAAAACAGGCTTCAGACCATTCATTTCGCCTTTTAATGCATCACAATTTTCCAAAACTTCTTCCCTTGTTTCAGACATTTTTCCAACAGCTGTTCCTACGTGAAGCTGGTCCACCCCGATTATTCTAGATACCTTGGCAATTACCCGCATGGAAACTCCGTGTCTAGGGTTTTTCGTGAAGGCTGCGTGCCCAGCTCTGTGAGCATGAATTACGAGGTTAAAGTTTTGGTTTCGCAGTGTCTGTAAGGAGGCAAAGCCACAAGTCAGAATGTCTATCATTATGTATTTTCCATCATGGTCTTCTACGAACTGCGCCCGCCTTATCATCTGATTCGTCTCGGAGGTCACGTTAGCCATGTAAACCTTCTTTTCACCGGTTTCTTCTTCAGCTCTGTCTCTACTTTCCAAGGTTTCTATGACACGATCTTCGAAGGGATTGAATTGTTGGCTGCCCAAGTTTTCATCATCCTTCACAATGTCGCATCCACCAACCCATGCCTCATAAGCAACTTCTGCGTGGTCTCTGGTTCTTAAACCAAGTTTCGGCTTGATTATCGTACCTACTAACGGCCTGTCTTTAATTTTTAAAAGCTCTCGAACTCCAGGAATACCATATTTAGGACCTCTGAAGCTTTCGATAATTTTTGATGGAAAATGCATGTCAGTTAACCTGAGGTTTTTCAACGCAGCCAAGCCAAACACGTTCCCGGCTACGCTGCTGAGAATATTGGGCATGTTAGCTAGTTCAAACAGTTCGATTGGATAAGCTATAAGGACGTTGTTGCCATTAATTTCGAAAACTGTAGCTTGCAATTTTTTCACGTAAGGTTTTATAGTTGTCAGTTCAGTCCATGTTCCTATAGAGCTTTCAGCAGCAACCCCGCCTGCAGCCACTCTGATATCAATTCCTTTCGGCTCCACATAGAAATCACAAATTAAATCATCTTCTCTAGGAATGTATGAAAGGTTGACAAAATCTAAGTATTTCACGTTTCTTCCTCCAACATCCCACAGTTCATATAGGAATACTTATGGGTTTTGCGTCACGAACATGCCAACCAATAGACCGATCTTACTAACATGCACGCGCGCATCCGATGTTGGGAGTGCAACATCAAAGTCTGGCGAGACTCCTTTCTTGAATACAGAATCTCAAACCCGCTACTTTGCAAGCTTGTTAAACGAACAGTGCTTCCATCCGCAGACAAACTAGCTGGAATCTACTACGGTGCGAAACACGGCAAAATGATGAAAGATGCCATCTGGAAAATGGTGAATGGTTAACGCCCTGTTACAGGACTCTTGGAATAGCTAAATCTGCAATGCCAACATTCTGCTCCATATCTGTTTCGAGGTGCTAGTAGCTGCCAAGTCTCCTAATGATTCTTTACCCATATTAACCATGTATATTTAGTGCTCACACACTTTGACAGAAGAATGGCGCGCATGAATCGGGATTACTATCAGCTTATAACATGAGTTCACATAATTTATGGGGGGAATAAAATGTCGCTCTCAGGGAAAATGTACTTTTGGGGAGATAAGGCGAAAAACGTTCCAGAAGAACCTGGAGTTTACGCACTCTATGATAAAGACCAGACTCTAATCTATATCGGAAAAAGCACTAACCTTAGAGAAAAATTCACTAAATACTTGGAGACAGATTTTTCCGGCGAACCCTGCAAACGTGAAACCAAATATTATAAGAGAGATGTTACTCCAAGGCAGGAAGATAGGGTAAAGGAACTTTTACACGAGTACAGACAAAAGCATGGCGAGTTTCCCAAGTGTAATCGTCCTTCTGAACCACCTAAGAAAGAAGTTTCCAGAGAATGTGGATTCCATTTCTACAAAGACATCGGCAAGCCGCTTTTAGAAGTGGCTTTCAATCTACGAGATTTCAAGAGAATAGCAAACACAGCTCCAATTGCTTCACTTGAGTTTCATCAAAAAAGAGGAGACTTTGCTAAGTGGATCCGTGATGTTCTCAAAAACATGCAACTTGCGAAAGCTGTCCATGAAATCAACAAAACTGGAGAAGATCTTAGACGAGAGCTTTTGAATTTGTTAAACAACTCAGAGAGAGCGCAATGTCCTATATGCGGAATTGAAACTAGTCCGGTAAAGACTTGGAAAATGGCTGGGAGACCGAGCAAAACTGGGGAAAGACTGCAGCTTAAAATAGGTCATTACAAATGTCCGAAATGCAATAAGTCGTTCAGGCGAGTGCTCGCGAAGGAGAAAATTAAAACTACCTGAAACTTTGTCTTAGGTTTTTAATTACAATAACATACGATATGATGTGCAACTGTGAAAGCTAAAGTTAAAAGACTCAGTAGAATGCACACAAACCCAGATAATCGTTCAGGATAAAAAGAGAGGATGCTAGAGTGTAGGAGGTGGCGGCAGCAAAGGTCGGTGTGTGTGGTATATTTGGTGCTCCAACTAGGATTTGAACCCGGCAAGTGGCTTTCCATTAAAATTTGTGCATTTATTTCTACTTCGAAGCTTGAAATTAGATGTTATTCGTACCTTAATGCTTCTACTGGTTTAAGTTTCGAAGCTCGCCAAGCAGGGTAAAGTGCAAAGATTACGCTGAGTATTACGCCAAAAGCTAGAGCGCCTAGGAACACTGCTGGGGTTAAAACAGGAGTTATCGCCATTCCACCTGTGGTTGCTGCTTGATTTCCTGCTGGCATAAAGCCTCCTCCACTTAACACTCCTGCAGTTACGTTTGCCAAAACCCAACCTAAAGCTATGCCAATTACTGCACCCATCACACCAACTATCATTGCTTCGCTTAAGAAAATCAAAAGCACCGTTCGACTTTTCATACCTAACGCTTTCAGTATCCCTATCTCTCTTGTGCGCTCCATCAAAGAAACAATCATAATATTCATTATACCTATCCCCGCCACTAGAAGCGAGATACCAGCAATTCCACCTAAGAAAAGTTCCATGGTGGAGAAAACACTTGAAATTGTGTCAAGCACAGCAGTTGAAGAAATCACCGAGACTTGACCACTGAAAGCTTCTTCTATAGCCTCAGAAACACTCTCAATAGTTGCTTCATCATCATTTTCTAACTGCACGATTATCGTGTCACATTCATCGGTTCCAAAGAAACTTTGAGCCTGCGAAATTGGAATGTAAACACTATTATCCGAAGGTCCGATGCCGAAGCCTCCGATTTCCTTAAGAACAGCCGAAATTTGTCCAGTATAAGTTTCATTTGTTAGGGGCCACGTTGTTGTATTAGTCCAAATGATCTCGATGGTGTCATCTACATTGTAGAGTAATGTTTCATTCTGCCAAGGGTCACTAATCCGTTTTCCAACTACAGCAATCTCGTTTTCCGGGTTTAGGGGAATTTCCCCATTTTCAGCCACAAAGGTGCTACTGTAAATGTCTGCATAT
The DNA here is from genome assembly GCA_023131225.1 of Candidatus Bathyarchaeota archaeon. Classification (NCBI taxonomy): domain Archaea; kingdom Thermoproteati; phylum Candidatus Bathyarchaeota; species Candidatus Bathyarchaeota archaeon. The sequence continues at coordinate 5,349 of JAGLZW010000028.1, forward strand.
TTGGCGAAATCCACACCTACTATGGTGAGCATAAACTCCATTTCATCGGATTTAATGTAGCATACCTTTCGAATTACCGCCACTGACATCTCAACATTTTCTATTTCATCGATTATTTGTGTATAATTAACTAGCAAATTGAAATCAGCCCCTACGCTAGGACCCATCATGAAGCCTCCCCCAGGAGAAACAATTAACGTGTCGGTCGCGAATCCTGCTTGGAGCTGTCCAGTTATAGTATCTTGGAGACCCTGGCTAATTGAAAGCAAAGCAACGATGGCTGCAATGCCGATAACAACTCCTAAGGTTGTTAGGCCTGCACGAAGTTTCCTCAATCTTATTGCACCGAAGGCATAAGAGAAAATGTCGCTTACTTTCATGTTAGTTCACCTCTTCGGGGATTACCAGGCCGTCAAGCATCTGCACTCTTTTCTTTGCCTGAGATGCTAAATTCTGGTCATGTGTAATCAATATTATTGTTACCCCCTTCTCCTCATTCAGCCTTTTAACTAGCTCTATTATTTCATTTGCAGTTTTAGAGTCAATGTTTCCTGTAGGTTCATCCATTAGCAGAAATTTCGGATTGTTTGCTAAAGCTCTGGCAATCGCCACACGTTGACGTTCACCGCCGCTAAGTTCAGCGGGTTTGTGATCCACTCTTTCCTTCAGGCCCACGGTTTCAAGAAGCTCTTCAGCGAGTTTTCTTCTCTCCTTTTTACCTAAGCCAGGTATAGCCATTGGCAATTCAACATTTCCTCTTGCAGTAAGCCGTGGAATAAGATTGAAAAATTGAAATACAAAACCTACTCTCCGCCTCAAGTCGGCCAGTCCGTTGTCATCTAATGTGGAAATGTCAACACCTTCTATGAACACCGTCCCCTCTGTTGGCTTGTCCAATGCGCCGATCATGTTCAGAAGTGTAGATTTACCACTGCCAGAAGGCCCCGAGATTGCGAGGAAATCACCCTTGTCAACTCTCAAATTTACTCCTTGCAAGGCATCTACCCGAACTTTTCCAAGCATGTAGGTTTTTCTAAGGTTCACAGTTTCAACAACAGGTGTTGTCACACATGTCATCTCCTTTTGATTCTCTCGGTTATTTCCTCCAATGCGCGCGCGCGTGATTTATAAGTTTTACGCGACACAAACTTGGAATGTCGGTGCATAAACAAAGATGGCGAGTAATAGCCAAGAACGTGGTGCTTACACACGCAATCGCCTGTGACTTTGGCGCGTGAAAAAAATTAAATGTAGTTTTTCGTTAAGGGTAGGCTCTGCGTAGAGGTGTTGCTAGATGTTGAGAATCAGAGCTTTGTCAAGGGAGGGGACGAAGAAGTTTGGCTCTGCATACAGAACGAGACCTACAGAGAATACGAGGACGTTAGACCAAACACCATGGAAGACATGGAGATCTGGAAGAAGAGTCCGAACTTTGACTCTACTGAAATGTTCATTGCGGAACTGGATGGAAATCCTGTAGGAGCAGTGAATGCTTACATAGACATAGGGAGGAGCGCACGCGTAACGAAATTTTGATCGTTTACCACTGAAATAGTAGCCTGAGTATTCCACAATGTGCACGCACTATTTATGGTCTCACACATTCAGCCTTTGCTCTGAAAGGTCTTTTCTTTTTTGGCTTGCTATGTTTTCGGCATCTCTTAACGCATACCCATACGTCGCCTTGGATTTCCCAGACACAACCACAAACATCTTTGTTTACCATAGCCAACGCCCCACTGCATTTTTTGGTTGTGATTCTTTCCCAATAAGTCTTTAGCCATTAACTCAATGCGCATGCTTTTAAAAATGCCTTAATCAGAGAAACACCTCATTAAAGGCTCCAAGTAATACGAGTAGAATTGTGTGTTTGCGAAGAATATGGTGCTCCGGCCGGGATTTGAACCCGGGTCGGTGGCTTTCCCTCTTAGAAAAGACGAGAGGCCACTATACTTAACCGAACTATACTACCGGAGCAATGAGAATTAGAAAGTGCAGTTTCGTGCTTAAATTTTAGGGTATAGAAAAAAAGGAAAAAAAGGAAAGTTGTCTATTCTTAGTCTTCAGGCATTCCGCCTGGGCCTTTCCCTGCTTCTTTTGGCGCCGTTGCAGCTATTACATCGTCTATGCGCATTATCATGGACGCAGATTCTGTAGCAGACTTGATCGCTTGTTCCTTCACGGCCATAGGTTCTATTACGCCGTTGCGTTCCATGTTGACAATTTTGCCCGTGAAAACGTTTACTCCCATTAAGTGGCCTTTTTGCTTTTCGTGAGCAGCTCTTAAGCCTACAAGAATGTCAATTGGGTCCAAGCCAGCGTTTTCCGCCAAGGTTTTTGGCACGATTTCAAGCGAGTCCGCGAAAGCTTCTATAGCTAGTTGTTCTCTTCCACCAATTTTTGTAGCATATTCGCGGATTTCCTTTGCGAGTTCTTCTTCGATGGCTCCGCCGCCGGGGACTATTTTGTTGTTTTCGATGACATCTGAGACTACTGAAAGGGCGTCGTGCATTGCGCGTTCAGCTTCATCCACCATGCGTTCTAAGCCTGCACGGATCAGGATGGCTACGGAGTGAGGCGTCTTGCATTTTTCTATGAATATCATTTTGTCGTCGCCTACTTTCCGTTCCTCGACGAGACCTGCTGTTCCCAAATCTTTCTTCTTGAGGTCTTCTAGGTTTGTGATTATTTTTCCATTAGTTGCCCTGGCGAGTTTTTCCATGTCCGACTGCTTTACTCTTCTCGCGGAAAGTACGCCTTTTTTGGCTAGGAAGTGCTGTGCCATGTCGTCCATTCCTTTTTGGCAGAAGAGTACGTTGGCGCCTGAAGCTGTGATTTTCTTTACCATGCCTTGGAGCATGCGTGTTTCTTGGTCTAGGAAAGCCTGTATTTGAGCTGGGTCTTTGATGCGTATTTCAGCATTGATTTCTGTTTTTTCGACTTCAAGGGGGCAATCAAGCAAAGCGATTTTTGCGCTTTTAGTTATTTTTGGCATTCCTGCGTGGACTACTTCTTTGTCAATTATGATACCTTTAATAAGTTGGCTGTCGAAGAGGCTTTTTCCCTCTTTTTTGGTAATTTGAATATTATCAATGTCAGCTATCCACCTGTCGCCGCGTTTTTCGGCAATTTGCCTCACAGCATCAATAGCAATATCTGCAAATGTTTCTCTTGCAGAACCTACTGCTTTGCTTCCCATGCTAGTTAATGCAACCTTTCGGAGCGTTGCACGGTCTTCCATGTCTACAGTGATGCCTATTTTGTTGAGGATTTCAACCGCTTTTTGTGCCGCTTTACGGTAACCGCTTACAATTATTAATGGGTGGATGTTTTGGTCTAAGAGTGCTTCTGCGTGTTTGAGAAGCTCGCCTGCCAACACTACGGCTGTTGTCGTTCCGTCGCCAACCATGTCATCTTGGGTTTTAGCCACTTCCACCATCATCTTTGCCGCGGGGTGTTCAACATCTACGTCGTCGAGTATGGCTGCACCGTCGTTTGTTATTGTTATGTCACCCATGGAGTCAATTAGCATTTTGTCCATTCCACGAGGACCTAGCGTGGTGCGAAGTACTTCGCCTATTGTTCGTGCTGCCATGATGTTGTTTCTCTGAGCCTCTCGTCCGCGTCGCCTGCCAGTTCCTTCTTTAAGAATCAGTATAGGTTGTCCGCCTTGGGTAGTTAAATAAGCCATTTCTTCCATCTCCTTTGTGATAAGTGCTAGAGTATGCAATTTTCAACGAAAATATAAACTTTGCTCAAGAAGGCTCTGTTAACTCTTAAGCACGTCCATTTAGGTGTTAACTGTCGGCACATCCTTGGCTAAACATCTGCTATGTATTCGTAGCCCTCTTTTGAGATTTCCTGTTTTTCGGTTTTTATGCTAGGAACTATGCTTCCAACCAGAGACAGTATGGCTTGTTCATGTTTGCTTATTTGTTTGAGCAGTTCAGCTTTCTTTCGTTCCTCTACTTTTATCTGCTCGGCTATTTTGTTTTGGTCTTCCATCTTTTCTGGAACAGGGATTTTTACTTTCTCAAGTGCACCGTAGGAGATACCTGGATTAATTTCTCCAGTAGCTTGACGTTTCAATAGATAGAATATTGTTGGTTGCTTAAGCATGTAATAAAGATAAACAGGGTTTACTATCTCAATCTTGGGTCTGACAACAAAAAACCTGTTTGTTGCTATACATCCTTCATACTCTTTTGGAACTATACATACTCCTCTAATACAATGCATAGCATTTGGAATCAGAAAGTCGCCCTCTTTCAAAACATAAGTTGCACGATTCGGGGCGGTTTTCCCCATTATCTGTTTTGAAGAAATGATTTCTCCCTTCACCAAGTCTACATCGTTTACTTCAATGTAGTTGAAGACTGTGTTAAGATTTGCTTTGGGGTCAAATTTGTCTTTACTTTTCTCAACAAGCTTACTGATTGGTCGTAGAGGATATTGTGATTTGGAAAGGCTCATCTCAATTTCTTTGTATTTTGGGTGATAGTGCCAAGGGTCGATTCTGTCTTCAAGTTCTGAAAAGCTGATTATGTTTTCGGGGTTTGGATTTTTGGTTCTCTTTAGAATTTCGGGGAGGTCATTTAATGGAAGTTTTCGTCCAGTAGAGTCGAACCCTACATAGCGTGCCCAGTCGATGTATATGTCATAGTCGGTTGGCAGTTCCTTTATCTTCTGTAAGAATAACAAATTGCCTTCATTGTTCGCCCCGCTGGCACGGAAGGCAGGATGCGGAAGACCTATTAACGCCAAAATTTTCGTGTTTTCCTTAATCATCTCTCGACATTTCTTGTAGACACGAGACGGGTTATTGAAGATGCCAGCGGGCAACACGAGACCAGCTTTTCCCCCATATTGAAGTAGGGCAATAATTTTCTCAACAAAAAGAAGTTCTTTAGAGACGCTGACAGGGTTACCTTTCTTATTCTTCCCTAATTCAAATTTCTCCAAAATTTTCGGGTCTTTTTCACGACCAGCGAAGGGTGGATTAGAAAAGACTATTTTTACCGTTCCATCTTTCAACTCTTCTTGTAATTTAGAGGGTAAATTTGGGTCAGTCAGGAGCCCACCGCCACGAAGGATGTGGAAAATTCCTGAGTGCCCATCTCCGTGCATAATCATATTCATCTTAGCAACTCTAACCATGCGGTCATTGATGTCTATGCCAAATGTTTTGTGCTCAGCGAAATATTTGATTGAAGCTTTAATTTCCGTCTCGCTTAAGTTGGGATTTTCCTGCTTTATCCACTCACGGAGTTTTCTAAGGGTCATAATCAAAAATCCACCGCTCCCACAGGCGGGGTCTAAAATTTTACTCTCCCTGTCTGGTCTGATAATTTCAACCATAAACTCCACTATTTCTCTGGGAGTGAAAAACTGAGCCAATTCACCTCTGAAAGTGTTGCCAACCATCTGCTCGTATACTGTGCCCTTAATGTCTGCTCCCTGAATATTCTCGGTAGTGTTGACCAAACTATAGCCTTGAAGAACCTGAACAATATTGAAGATTGAGAAATCATCCAATTCGAGAGTAACAGGAACTGGTTCCGTATTGAACTGTGACCAGAAGACATCTTGATATTTACTTGAGGACATGGCTTTATCAAATAACTGTCTAACCCTATCGGCTACCTCATGAGGGGTTTCTTTTGCTAATACGACAAACTCGTAATATGATGGAACTTCTCTTTCATCATACAGTTTTATGAAAAGCAGTTTTGTCATTTCGTCAAAGGCTTTTGCGGGGTCATGTCCTAACTTTTCAAGAATTAGGAGATGACAGAAACTGATTACTTGTCTTAGTTCTTCTTCATCTTTGAATGGACGTAATGTTTCTGTCTTAGGAACCTTTTGGGGAAGGGGTTTATCTTCAACCCAAACTGGCAAGCGAGCTATTGGGTCTGATTGATTAGGATATGTTGAAGTCTTGAAAGCACGTTCATATAACCCATTTGACCATAAGTGATATTCTGCACCTAAGTTGCGTGCATAGGATTCTGCTTGTGCCACTCCCTCTTTTTCTTTTGGAGCTTTGGTTTCAATGACAGCGAGAGGCTTGGCTTTATTTTCATCACGATATACAACTATGTCTGCTCTGACGGGAACATTACGTTTACCTGCATCCCGACCTACGCCAGCAGGAACTTCAATGTCTATGTGTGAAGCTGGAAAACAATACTCCTTAACCAACTTTCTCATCCATTGAAGTCTAACCTTACCTTCTGGCTTGTCCTTCTCCGAAACAACAATTTTAATAATGCGGTCTGCATATCCAAGTCTCTTCAGTTCCTTTGCTAAATCCTCATCTTCTGGCGATAATCGTCGCTGAGAGGGTTGCTTGACTTCATTAGGTGCCATTTTCTTTGCCCTTATATACCTTGATTAGCCTCTTAATGATTTCGTCATACGTCTCTCCTTTAGTTCCTAATGCCTTCAACTCGTCTCTCATTTTTTTTGAAAGTTGAATCGTGGTATTTTTATTTTGCTTTGCCATAGGCATCATAACAACTATAATTGTTGTGTGTATTTAAGTTTTGCCATAGCGACCATAAAACTTATATAATTATAGCCACTATAGTAACCATAGTGGTTAGCAAAATGATGAGCCTTCAAGAACTTGAGAAACTCCGTGAAGAAAGGGGTTTGGAAATTGTTAACAATAATAGAAATCACATAAAAAGAGCATCAGGTCTTTCTTATACTGTTCTTTCTCAAAGTGGAAATGGCGATTATATTGTTTCTCAAATAGAAGGTGAGTGGCATTGTTCGTGTCCAGACCACAAGTACAGAAGAGTCAAGTGTAAACATATTTTTGCTGTAGAGTTTTCGATTGCTTTAAGGAAAGAAGTTTCAAGCAACATTGTTATTGAGCCTTTGAATGTTCAGATTTGTCCGTATTGTCAGTCAGATAAAATCGTTAGACGTGGAGTGAGACATAACAACTATGGTGACATTCAAAGGTTTTCATGTAAAGTTTGTAGCAAATGGTTTGTTATCAATCTAGGTTTTGAGAAAATGAAATCTTCTCCTCAAGTTATTACCTCAGCTATGCAACTATACTTCACTGGAGCTTCTTTAAGAAATACTGCAAAGTTTCTAAGGCTTCAAGGCGTTAAAGTTAGTCATGTTGCAGTTTACAAGTGGATTCGGAAATATATCGCTTTAATGGAGAAGTACATTGAGAAGCTAAGACCTCAAGTCTCCGATACTTTTAGGGCGGACGAGGTTTGGCTTAAGATAAAAGGAGATAGGAAGTATCTATTTGCCATAATGGATGACGAGACACGTTATTGGATTGCTCAAGAAGTTGCAGAATCCAAATACAAGCATGATGCAAGAAAGCTTTTTCAACTAGCCAAAAAAGTAACTGGAAAAAAGCCTAAGACTTTGATAACTGACGGTCTTCCAGCTTACCGAGACGCATACATGAAAGAGTTTTGGACACTCAGAAACCCTAGAACCAAGCACATTAGACACATCAAAATCAAAGGTGACATGAATAACAACAAAATGGAGAGACTAAACGGAGAAATCAGAGACAGAGAGAAAGTCATGCGAGGGTTAAAGAAAAAAGACACGCCGATATTGACAGGTCTTCAAATATTCCACAACTACATTAGGGAACACGAAGGGTTAGAGGGTAAGACACCAGCAGAAGCATGCGGAATAACCGTGGAAGGAAAGAATAAGTGGAAAACTCTAATTCAGAATGCAAGTCAAAGTAAGGTTTAGAGTTTTTCGTCCATTACACAAGGTTTTCCTATTTTTGCGCACCAAGATTTTTCATCTCTTAATAATTGAGTGCTTAAGGATTCTGGCAAGTTGGCAACTAATGGATGCTTTAAACTTGGGCATGAAAACCTCGGCAGTGTTGCATTCTTAACCTCTTTTCTTGGTCTCAAAACTCGTTTGTAACTGCCATTTGAATCCTTCCTTTGTGTCATAACTAACTCATTTGGGTCAGGATAAGTTATGGTGATTTCATCTGAGCTCGTTATGGGACAGGTTTTTTTCACAGTTCTGCTCATAATCTTAACCCTCAAAGTACTTGCCAAAGCCAGTATAAAGACTCTTCGTGAAGTTTGTCAACCGATTTTTTGCACACAGTCTCTTATGTGCCGTTGGTTAACAGGTATGCAAACGTGACGGAGAGTTAACAGAACCCTCAAGAATATTCTCGATTAAAATTTGTCGGCTTTCCTCTCTTTCAAAGAAATATTCCTTATGTAACAAATTTCTGTGAGGTCAAAGAATAACATGCCTTAGCTACATGCCAAGAGCCTGCATTTGATTCAGACATGTACGTCATTGAATACAGGCTCCGGGTTATCGTGGGGCTTATTCTAGGATTACGTATCTACGCACTCTGTTTTTGCAGTCTTGCGAGTTTTCTTTTCTTTCGCTTTACTTTCCTTTCCTTCTTTGTTAGAGGCTTGGGCTTTTTCTCCCGTGTTTCGCCTCTCATGCCTCCACTCATAGACTTCCCTCATACTAAGTTAGTCCAAAAGTATTTTAAATTTGCATAATTAACAAACAAGATTGCCCTGCAGAGATAGGGAGAATAAGAGCTAGCAATGATCGGGATTGAAGCGTCGACAATTGCTATCGTTTTTGTTATTTTCGTTCAAGTTTCGAGCTGATAGTTCCGAAGATTGCCCCTGCGGCAGCAATCCAAGGTCCAATTAGAAGACTAAGCGTATTTCCTTCCAGATCATTTGCACTAGCAAGAGTAACGGTTATTACCATGACAGATATGAAAAAACCAACGGCTGAAGCGACCGTTGCAAGTTGTATCCCAACTCCATACCCGAGAATATGTATAGCTCCACCGAAAATCGTTAAGATTACAAGGAGAATTAAAACCATTGGAATAACTAACTGTGCTTGGTTCTGGGCGTGGGTTATTCCGTAAATTGCATTTTCCTCCACGTCTAACCAGGGGAGAAACAGCGCGGCAAATATTATGCACCCCGCAGCGATTGCTACACCGCCCTGCACAAAAATGTCTGCAGTTTGTTCTTTTTCTCTTCCAATCAACTAAAACACTTTCTTTAAACTTTCAACTATGCAATTGTCACGTTTACTTTATATTTTTTTGTCCAAGGTTTGGTGGATAAAGAAACTTCTGTAGAGGGGAATAGAATAATTAACGTTTAATTCTGCGCGCATTCTTGGAGGATAACATTGGAAATTAGGTTTAGAGGTTGATGAAAGCACAATGATAATGCTAATCAAAATCACAGAAACATCTATCTGAATAATTCGATAGACAGACTAGCTCGCGAACCTCATCTGTGAACGCACAGAGAAGCCGAGTTGGAAGTGTTCGGTTAACTCCCAATTTTTTTGCTATGCGGATCGAGAGTATAAAGCCTATTCGGTTTTCCACATTTAGGACATTTTTCCATGCTTACATCCACCCATTCTCTACAACCAGGGCATTCTTCCTTAATGAGAGTCCCGCAATTTACACAATAGAAAAACTCCCCAGCTTCCTTTCCACATTTTGGGCATCTAGGCATCAGAGAACACCTGTAAAATTCTTGACGTTGTTTCTATTAAGCTTTAGTAGATATACGCTTTTTTCTACAATAAATCTACTTTGCATCTCGGAATTCCCATTTGTTCTCTATCGCACAAATCATGCAAACCCGTAGGTTACACTTTTGACACTCATAGCTTAAAGCAACCTCTTTCTCACACAGATAACACTCGTTGAAAACCGTGTTGGCCTCACTCGACATACAACAACCCCTTTCTAGGGGGGAAGGCGCTCACGGTTCACGGCGTGCATTCATGAAAGGAATGCCAATAAATGGGCTCTATTTTCACATTCAACAAGAGAGCGATGAACCGCAAGCACGAAAACATTACGCAAACTTTCTATTTAACGACTTTGAGACAACGTACTCTTGAAGAAATGGAGAGTTAAGTGAAAGTATCGGTATTTTACTATTCTAGTTGCGCCCTGTGCATGCGGTGCTATTAGCATTCATGAAAAAAGGTTAGTATCAATAAAAATCTGAAAGCTACAAAAATAGCTTTTTTTCAAAAATGGCGGATGGGGCTAGATGAAGGCTATCGTTTATATCTGCTGATGAGAGCACAAATCAATCCCAGAATAGTTTAATTGCAAGGCACACGCATGCAAGAGTCGTTTGGAAGATGCCGAGCATACACTAGGAAGAAATAATAAGATAAAAAGGAGAGTTGATTTGAAATTCATGCGTACAAAAATCAAGAGAGTGTCTGCATTAGACCGGAACGACATACTCGAGATATCGCGACACATCTGGGAGGGGCATGACTACCTTCCCTTTGTTATTGACGAGTGGTTGAAAGACCCAAACTCCTATACTTATGGCTTTGAGGTTGACGACCGTCTGGTTGCGGTGGCCAACCTTAGACTCATTGAAAACGGCCGAACAGGATGGATGGAAGGCCTGAGAGTACACCCTGACCACAGGAGAAAAGGGTTTGCAAATGTCCTTACAGAACATCTAATCAAAAAAGCTAAAGACTTAGGTGTCCAGCGACTCCGATATGCAACCTCAACTGAGAATCAAGCCTCACTGATACTTGCTGAAAAATTCGGATTTGCCAAAGTATTAGAGTTGGGTGTTTTTTGGCATCCAAACGCCAGAATCATACAATCAATAGGAAGCTATCCCCATATAAGAAAATCAAATCCTAACGAGGTCTACAAACTATTACAAGGCAATCCGCACATCATCCCTCACAAAATCTTAGTCTACGACTGGAAGGCTCTAGACAGTACACTCGAAGGTCTCGAAACACTTGGAAAATCTCACGAGTTCTACATAGCATTGAAAGCGAAGATGGATTCATTATCCTATGCCTATCCCAAGCGTGTACCAGAACGATCGCTGTGGGTCTTTACGATCTGTGCCACTGAACCACATGGTTTCCTCTCGCACCTCTCCTACAACATAGCTATAGCCTTGAAAAAAGACTTCAACGCGATTATGGGTACATACGAAATCGACTTCGAAGAAACTCTGCATAATGTAAACTGGGGCACCGACGAACGTTGGGATACTCATGTGGTTCTACTGGAAAAAGGAATGTGTTGAAACATTCATTCACATACGCTTGGCGAGCAAATAAATGCTGAGGTGAAATGATGCAACATGCCATTAAAATTTTCCTAGAAAAGCACTTTTACTCATTTTTCGGACAAGAAACTGCTTGAAAACCGCTCAATTTTGTGGACGGGACGGGATTTGAACCCGCGGCCTCCACGATGCCAACGTGGCGATCATTCCAGGCTGATCTACCCGCCCTTTTTTCCAACTTCTAATCATCGAGGCAGTGTAAGGAATAGGATAAGACTTGTTTAAGTCTTTTCTCGGCAACAAAGCTGCCATATCGTCCTGACGTTAGATGCACACGCGCAAACTGCTTCTAAAGGAAAGTTTATATAAATTGCGCATCCCTTTCGGTAGTTAGCTTCAAAACACTGGAGACTTAAAATGCCAAAAGAATTTCGCCACATCACGCGAATGGCAGACACAGACCTAAACGGCACCCTGAAAGTAGCCAACGCCATCTCCAAAATAAAAGGAGTAGGAATCAGCATAGCTAATTCCATAGTAAGAAAGAGCGGAGTAAATCCGGATACCCGCCTGGGATTTCTTTCAGACCAAGACCTAGAAAAGCTGAAAGAAATAATTAATAATCCAACTAAATATGATCTCCCAGAATGGCTTTTTAACCGCCGAAAAGATTTGAAAACAGGAGAAAATTTACATCTCACAGGCGCTGACCTCGTTCTTCAAACCAAGACAGATATAAACCTCATGAAAGCCACGAAATCTTGGAAAGGCTATCGACACTCATATGGGCTAAAAGTGCGTGGTCAACGAACTAAGACCACTGGAAGGAAAGGAAAGGCCATAGGCGTCAGAAAGAAGAGAGGTCCCGGAGGTAAATGATAGTGGGTGATCCAAAAAAGCAACGGAAAAAATATGAAACTCCCAGGTTTCCTTTTAAGATAGACATATTGCAGGCAGAACTGAAGCTGCTTGGCCAGTATGGATTGCGAAACAAAAGGGAACTGTGGCGTCACAAGACTGTGTTATCGAAGTTCCGGGGCATAGCACGCTCCATAATGGCCATGCCTGAGGAAGAAGGAGAAAAACTGAAGCAGCAACTTTTAAGAAGACTCGACAGACTTGGAATACTTCCAGAAACCACCGTCCTAGATGACGTGTTGGATCTAGCAATTGAAGACATTCTTGAAAGGAGACTACAATCTCTTGTCTTTCATAAAGGCTTAGCCAAGTCAATTCATCAATCTCGTCAACTCATAATACACGGTCACATCACCATTAGTGGGGAAAAAGTAACGTCACCAAGCTATTTAGTACTAAGAGATGAGGAAGCTCATGTTGACTACGCTCCGATGAGCGCCATAGCAAATATGAATCATCCACTGCGTCAAACCCTAACGAGTATGCCTCAAGCTGAGACAAAAGAGGAACCTGCTGAAGAGGAGAAAACAGCAGCATGAGTGGGAAAACTGAAAAATGGGGCATCGTCCACATCTACAGCTCATATAACAACACCATCATTCACGTGACGGATCTCTCAGGAGCAGAAACCATTTCAAGAACCAGCGGCGGCATGTTTGTAAAAGCAGACCGCTTAGAATCCTCACCATATGCTGCCATGCGTGCTGCAAGAGCTGCTGCTTCAACTGCAAGAGAAAAAGGCATAACATCCATACACATAAAAGTAAGAGCTCCTGGTGGTTCAGGTGCCAGAACACCAGGCCCAGGAGCACAGGCAGCCATACGAGCTTTGGCAAGAGCTGGATTTCGCATAGGACGCATTGAAGAAGTTACACCTATTCCTCATAACGGCACTCGAAGAAAAGGTGGGCGAAGAGGCCGAAGAGTATAAAACGTATCTGCCTAGGCAGTGTCAAAAACGCTGATTAATATGTCTGGGAAAGGAATGCAAAACTCGTGAAAATTCAAATCTTGGAAAAGAATGAGGTTTCATTACGTCTGCTTATTGAAGGAACTAATGCGGCTTTCGCGAATACACTGCGAAGAATCATAATTTCAGAAGTGCCTACTATGGCCGTAGACGACGTGGTGATCATCGAAAACTCCTCCCCGCTTAAAGATGAAGTTCTAGCTCACCGAATTGGACTTACGCCGCTGAAGACCGATCTAGACACCTACAACTTACCTGAAAACTGTGCCTGCAAAAGCGAGTTTGGATGCAACTTGTGCCGCGTATCTCTAGTACTAGACGTAGAAGCAGAAGACCACACCATAACAGTGTATTCTGGGGACTTCAAGTCAGAAAACCCATCTATAGTTCCAATTAGTAACAAGATTCCCCTGGTCAAGTTAGCGCCAGAACAGAAAATAAGGTTAGAAGCTTACGCGCGGTTAGGAAAAGGTAAAAGTCATGCAAGATGGCAGCCCGTTTCTATGTGCGCTTACAAGTATGTGCCGATTATTAAAGTGGACACTAGATTTTGCAACCTTTGTGGCGACTGCATAAAAGTTTGTCCAAAAAACATCCTTGTAAAAGCAGGAGACAAAATTGAGATTCGAAATATTGAAAACTGCACTTTATGTGAAGACTGCGTAGACGCTTGCCAAAGAAAACCCAAAGCAATAGAAGTAACGTGGGACGAAGACTCGTTCATTTTTGGCATTGAATCAACAGGTGCCCTTTCGCCAGAAAGAATTCTACAAGAAGCACTCAACGTCTTAGATGGAAAGCTAAAAGATTTTCTGAACCAATTAACAGGGAAGTAAGATGAGAAAAACAAAACCTGACAATCCGCAACTACTTGATCTCATTCGCTTTTTGAAGAGAGCAGCAAGAGAAAATGACGCAAAAATATGGGGTAGCATAGCCGACGCTCTGTCTAAACCAAGGAGCAGACGTGTATCGGTAAACCTGAGCCGCATAAATCGCCACACTGAGAAAGGTCAAGTAGTGGCTGTTGCTGGCAAAGTGCTCGGGTCTGGGGCACTTCGTCATCCCGCAACAGTTGCGGCCTTCACATTTTCAGCTGCAGCAAAAGAAAAAATAAAAAAGGCAAAGGGGAAATGCTTGATGTTCCCTGAATTGGTCAAAAAGAATCCTAAGGGTTCAAACGTGAAAATTGTTGGGTAGAAACATGAAACTGCAAAGCAAACATGTAACAGTCGTTGATGCTAATAATTTGATACTTGGCAGAATGGCAACTGTGGTCGCAAAACGCCTTCTTCAGGGCGAAAGCATCATAATTCTAAACGCAGAGAAAACAGTAATCTCAGGAAAAAGACTTAGCAGAGTAAAAGAGGCAAAAAGAAAGTTGGAAATCGGGCACCCCCGAAAAGGCCCATACTATCCTAGAAGACCCGACCGATTTGTAAAGCGTACTATTCGAGGAATGCTACCTCGAAAAAAGCCAAAAGGTAAAGAAGCGCACAAAAGGTTACGTGTTTTCGTTGGGGTACCTCAAGAGTTTAAAGACCAAAACGTGGAAGTAATATCCGAGGCAAAAGCTGAGAAGTTAAAATGCTCATATATTACTGTGGGCGAACTAGTCAAGGAAATTGGATGGATTCCAGCAGGTGAATAACATGTCAAGTTCAAAGAAAATTATAACAATCAGTGGAAAAAGAAAGACCGCTACAGCAAGAGCTACAATAAGAGCTGGCAGAGGAAGGATTCGAATAAACAATGTTCCTCTAGAAATATTTGAGCCACAAACTGCTCGACTAAAAATGATGGAGCCTCTTCTTCAAGTTGGCGATGAGCTTCGGAACCAGATTGACGTAAACATAAAGGTTTCAGGTGGAGGTTTCATGGGGCAGGCAGAGGCTGCAAGAATGACAATAGCTAGAGGACTTCTAAGGTGGACTAAAAGTAAACATTTACAGTCGATTTTCACTGAATATGACAGAACCATGCTTGCAGGAGACCCTCGACGAAAAGAACCGAAAAAATTCGGAGGACCAGGTGCTCGCGCCAAGAGGCAGAAAAGCTACAGGTAAGGATGAATTAAGAAATGATTATTCCTGTTCGCTGTTTCACATGCGGCAAAGTAGTAGGCGATAAATGGGAGGATTTTGCTAGACGAGTAAAAGAGGGGGAAGATTCAAGCAAGGTATTAGATGATCTCGGCGTAACCCGTTATTGCTGCCGGAGAATGCTTCTTTCTCATATAGAAATAATCGACGAAATCATCAAATTCTATGAATCTGGAAAAAAAAGACAACTGAGGCCACCATAAAAGGGGAATCACCAAGGTTTGTCCACTCAAATAAAAGAAGTTACGGTGCGCAAAATTTTCAACAGCCGCGGAGAAGAAACAATAGAAGTGGACATAGTAACTAAATCTGGTTTCGGAAGAACCGCAGCGCCAGCAGGAGCAAGTAAAGGCCTAGCTGAAGTTGTATATTACCCAAAAGACGATGTAGACGCAGCCGTGGAGATTGTTGAGAAATTAATTGCACCTAAACTAATTGGCATGAATGCAGATGAACAAGAAGAAATAGACTCCCTTCTCCACGAAATCGACGGGACAGAAAACTTCAGCCGAATAGGAGGAAACACTGCTTATGCAGTCTCCTTGTGCGCCGCAAAGGCAACATCCGACTCTCATCACGTGTTTTTATATGAATATCTCGGAGGCTACCTTGCTTATGAACTTCCATTTCCTTTAGGGAACGTCTTAAGCGGAGGTAAACACGCCCACGGTAGAGCCCCAGACATACAGGAATTTCTGGTTTTGCCTATCCATGCAAGCTCTTTTTGGGATGCCGCTAAAGCCAACGTGGCATTTCACAGAAAAGTGGGCGAAATTCTCAGAAAAACCAAGAAAACGTTTACCAGTGGAAGAAGTGATGAAGGCGCGTGGATCGCCGACATAAACAACAACGACGCCTTGGAACTCATGAAGCAAGCATGTGAAGACGTTTCAAAACAACTTGGATTCGAATGCAGAGTAGGATTAGACATCGCCGCATCATCGCTTTGGGACCAAAAAAAGAAACGTTACATTTACTCTCATGAAAAAATTGAAAGAACACAAGAAGAGCAAGTAGAATACGTTTTAGAATTAATCGAAAAATACAACCTGATCTATGTGGAAGACCCTTTTCACGAAGAAGATTTCGAAAATTTTGCGTGGCTAACAAGAATAACCAGCAACTGTCTCATATGCGGCGACGACCTATTTGTTACAAACGTTAAACGACTTAAACATGGAATCAGGGAAGCCGCTGCAAACTCGATAATAATAAAACCAAATCAGGTAGGAACACTCACCGACGCTTGGGAAGCCGCAAAAATGGCTAAAGAAGCACTATACACACCTGTAGTATCACATAGGTCAGGTGACACTGTGAATGCAGAAATCGCTCATTTAGCAGTCGCTTTCCATTGCCCCATTATTAAGACAGGTGTAGTTGAAGGTGCCCGAATCGCAAAAATCGACGAACTTATCAGAATAGAAGACACGCTTGGAAAAAGAGCAAAAATGGCTGAAATTCCATTAAAGGAGGAAAATATCCCTGTCAGAAAATGAAGATATCGAAAAAACTGAAAACACCGAAAAAACGAGCATTCAAGAGAAAACTGACGAAGAAATCTCGTTAGCAAGTGAAGAAGAACTCCTACTGCCACGCGACATGATGCTCTCCGCAGGCATCCACATTGGAACCCGGATGAAAGCAAAAGACATGAACCAATTCATCTATCGCGTAAGACCTGACGGCTTATTTGTTCTGGATGTTAAGCAAACAGATGAACGAATACGCATTGCAGCAAAGTTTCTTTCAAGATTTGAACCTAAAAAAATCGCTGCTGTCGCAGCCCGACTCTACGCACGCTATCCGGCAAAGAAGTTCTGCGAGGCAACAAAAGCAACACCTATTGTAGGGAGATTCGTTCCTGGACTGTTCTCAAACCCTCTATATCAAAATCACCTCGAACCAGCAGTTATTATTGTTTCAGACCCAAAAGCTGATGTTCAAGCTGTAAAAGAAGCAGGAATCATGGGCATCCCGGTTGTGGCATTATGCAGCACTGACAACGAATTCTCCGGCGTAGACTTTGTGATTCCAACGAACAACAAAGGCAGAAGAGCCTTAGCGGTTATTTATTGGATGCTGGCTAGGCAAGTACTTCGTGAGAAGGGAGAGTTAGCACCTGATAAAGACATGGAATCGTCCATTGACGACTTTGAAGCAAAAATATCACAAGTAAGATAGCCAACTGAAGGGGCACGTAAGTGAGAGTAAGAAGACCATGCCAGGCAGGAAGCTTCTACGCTGCCACTGCAGAAGCGCTAAAAAGGCAGATAAAAAACTGTTTCACGCATAGACTAGGTCCAGGAAAAACTCCAATTACACGAGAGGGTTCAAGAAACATCATTGGCTTAGTTTGTCCCCACGCTGGCTATATGTACTCGGGTCCAGTGGCTGCCCATTCTTACTATAACTTGGCGGCTGATGGCAAACCAGATGTCGTCGTGATTTTTGGCCCAAATCATAGGGGACAAGGTAGCGGATTAGCAGTTATGAAAGAGGGGGGTTGGCGAACACCTTTGGGCGATGTGCAAATTGACGAAGAGACAGTGAATCTGATTTTGTGCAAGTCAAAAATTATTGACGTGGATGAGCTGGCACATACTTACGAGCATTCAATTGAAGTTCAACTTCCCTTTCTTCAATATCTTTACGGCTCAGCGTTCAAGTTTGTACCCATAAGCTTTCTCATGCAGGATCTTGAGTCCAGCTGCGAAGTAGGTCAGGCTGTAGCAGAGGCTTTGGATGGAAAAAACGCGTTAATCATCGCCTCTACGGATATGACCCATTATGAGCCCCATGAAACAGCTGCAAAGAAAGATAAGAAAGCACTTAGTGCCTTAGAAAAACTGGATGAAGAAGAGTTTTATTCAATTGTTGAAAGTAACCATATAACTGCTTGTGGGTACGGTCCTGTCGTGGCTCTTATTACCGCAGCTAAACTACTTGGTGCCACGAAAGGTCAAATACTCTGCTATAAAACAAGTGGTGACGTTACAGGAGATTATTCAGCCGTAGTCGGTTACGCCTCAGTCGCTGTAACAAAATAGAATTAGCACTCGCGCAGGCAGAGGCAACCTGTTGCTGGCTACAAAATCCATCTTATTCCATAAAGATTAGTCGACTGAAGCAAAATTTCGTTGATGTGTTCTATTGCTTCTAAAAAGTGTTTTATTTATTTCTTAGCAATAATCCTTTCTAGGGGTAGTTCAAATGGGAAGAGGTTCGGGCTTCGGAAAAGTCATCCTGTTCAACGAACACTTCGTTGTTTACGGTGTCCCAGGAATTGTTTCCGCAATTGATTCAACAGCTTACGCAGAAGCAAGAAAAGCTGGAGAAGGAATAGTGGTGAAAGATGAAAGAAAGGGTGCAAAAGGGTATGCTGAAAAGAAAAGGACTCAGCAAAAAGACTCAATAGATCGAATGCTCAAAGCTATGGGCGTTAGTCTGGAAAAAGCCTCTTTAGAGATTTGGTTGGGAGGAACCCTCCCTAGTTTCAGTGGAATCGGTGCTTCTGCTGCGAGCAGTGTTGCAATTGCCAGAGCCATAGCAGAAGAATTCAAATTGGATTTGTCCGATGAAAGAATCAATGATATTACCTATGAGGCTGAGAAAGCTTACGCTGGAACCCCTTCAGGCATTGACAATACTGCAGCGACTTATGGGGGATTGATTTGGTTCAAGAGAGCTCTATGTGGAGGACCAAACACAATCAAGAAATTGAGTATAGAAGGACCTGTTGAAATTGTCATAGGCAACACAGGAATCGTAGCTGACACTAAGGAAATGGTTGCTGGGGTTGCAGCAAGAAGGAAAAAGAATGCAGAAAAATACGATCGGCTGTTTAAGCAAACAGAAGAGTTAGTGTTCACAGCAAGGAAAGCCTTGGAAGATTTTGACATAAGAAAAGTTGGGGAGTTGATGAACGAAAATCATCGTCTACTGCAGGAAATTGAAGTTTCCTGTGAAGAACTCGATTATTTGGTAAACTTAACTCGAGAGGAAGGAGCGTTTGGAGCAAAACTCACGGGGGGTGGCGGTGGAGGCTGCATGGTAGCCTTAACCCCTGGGAGAACATTGCAGGAAAAGGTTGCAACAACAATTGAAAATGAAGGATTTAAGGTGTTGAAAACAAAAATTGGGATTCAAAAATATAAAGAAAAAAAGGACCTATTAGAAAGAAGGAGGGAGAAAATTGGGGTTTAGACGTTTCTTGGAACAACTTGACACAGAAGGAGAACTAACAAGAGTAAGAAAGGAAGTCTCGACTGAGTATGAACTGGCGGGAATTATAGATGCCCTCAAGGAAAAGCCCATATTTTTTGAGACAGTGAAAGAGTCCAACATCCCTGTTGTAGCTGGTCTCGTCTCTTCAAAAGAGTTGGTCGCCAAAGCTCTAAACGTAGAAAGGAGGCAATTGCTGCACAAGCTATCTAATGCGATAAAAAAGCCTTTTCCGTCTCCGAATGTTGTGAAGAAGGGAGAATGCCAACAAATCGTTGAGAAAGATGTTGATCTAACAAAACTCCCGATAATGAAGTACACAGAAAAGGACGGTGGAAAATATGTGGCATCCGCCATAGCGATAATAAGGGACCCTGAATTGGGTAGAAACATGTGCTTCCACAGGTTGATGCTGCTGGATAGGAAAAAGTTTGTAGCCAGAATCGTCGAAGATAGGGGAACGGACACCGCCCTGAAAAAATCTGGTGGCGAACTTGAGATAGCGATGTGCATAGGAAACTCAACCGCCGTTCTCCTAGCTGCTTCCACATCTCTGCCGAAAGGCGTCGACGAATTAGGAATGGCTAATGTGCTAGAAAAAACGGAACTGGTGAAATGTAAAACCGTTGATCTCGAGGTCCCGAGAGACTGTGAAATTGTATTAGAGGGAAGAATAACGAAAGAAAGAGCACCTGAAGGGCCATTCTTAGACCTCACAGGAATCCTCGACAAGGTAAGACAGCAACCAGTAATAGAAATAAGCTGCATGACCTCTAGAGAAAAGCCCATCTACCAAACCATACTTGCTGGAAGAAAAGAACACAAGCTATTAATGGGAATGCCCAGAGAACCAACTATCTTCAATGAAACGAACAAAGTTTGTGAATGCAAGGATGTTTACATAACTATTGGTGGTTGCAGCTGGCTGCATGCAGTCGTGCAAATAAAGAAACGGAACGCAGATGATGGAAAAAAAGCGATCAGAGCGGCTTTTAAAGGTCACAGATCATTGAAGCACTGTGTTGTTGTGGATGACGACATAAATATCTATGATCCGAATGAAGTCGAGTGGGCAATTGCAACTAGATTTCAAGCAGATGAAGATGCTGTTATCCTACCAAAACAAAGAGGATCTTCTCTTGATCCCTCTGGAGATTTGACTGAAGGAAAAAAAGCGATAACATGCAAGATGGGATTAGACGCAACGATTCCATTCACACAAACAGGTAAAGGCTTCAGGAAAGAGGAATACAGAGAAGTTGATCTAGGCAAATTCTTGTGATTTTATGTATCTCACGAAAGAAGAAGAGAGAATGCTGAAGGGAGAAGAGGGCTACGCAGTAAAAAAATCCATGGAGATACTCGTCGCCTTAGGCGACATCTACGGCGCTGAAAAGCTCATAAAAGTAGGCTCTGTTCAAGTGGCAGGTGTATCATACCATAACCTCGGAGATGCTGGTCTGGAATTTCTAAACGAATTGGCAGAAGACGGGAAAGTCAGAGTGCTCACAACTTTGAATCCTGCAGGAATGGATCTGAAGGATTGGAAGAAGCTCGGGATCGACGAGGAGTTCGCAAGAAAGCAGAATTTGGTCATCGACGCCTTCAAGAAAATGGGCATAATCATCTCTTGTACGTGTACTCCTTACCTGATAGGTAACCTACCAATATACGGAGAGCATATTGCTTGGTCGGAATCCTCTGCAGTTACTTTTGCCAACTCTGTTATCGGAGCAAAGACAAATAGAGAAGGAGGCCCATCAGCTCTTGCGGCGGCTTTTGTTGGCAAAACACCGTACTATGGACTTCATCTGGACGAGAACAGAGCACCAGACACTCGTGTGCACGTAGCTGCAAAATTGAAAAAAATCTCAGATTGGGGAGCTCTTGGCTACTGTATTGGCAAGAAAGCAGAAAACAAAATCCCGTACGTAACTGGCATTGAAGATGCTAATTTAGATGAGTTGAAATCTTTCTGTGCCTCCGTGGTGACTTATGGCTCAAAACCCCTGTTCTATATGAGGGGAATAACCCCTGGATCCGAAAAACATCAACCCCCTAGAGAGACTATCACAATTGAGAATGAGGACATAGAGGAAGCATACCAAAGCATTAATGACGACTTTTGCACCGTCGATTTAGTCTGCATTGGTTGCCCCCACTGCTCAATTAAAGAAATCGCTGAAATAGCAAAGCTGCTGAAAAACAAGAATATATCTTCAAACACCGAATTCTGGGTCGCATGCTCAAGATTTGTGAAACATATCGCAGATGAAAGAGGTTACACTGAAGTAATCGAAAGGGCTGGGGGGAAATTCGCTTGTGACACTTGCATGGCTGTAGCTCCACTGAGAGGAAAATTTCGATCTGTCGCAACAACCTCTGCAAAAGGATGCTACTACTCAAAACATAACGATATGATGACAAAAATGGGAAGTCTGGAAGAATGCATAGAAGCTGCGGTGAAAGGAAAATGGAGTTAAGAGGAAGAACCATTTCAAAGGGAGTTGCAGAAGGAGAAGCCCTGAGCACATCACAACCAATCTCATTTTATGGCGGGGTTAACCCAGATACCAGCGAGATAATAGAAAAAGGGCATGAACTGGAAGGAAAAAGAGTCAGAGCTAGAATGTTAGTTTTCCCAAATGGAAAAGGATCAACCGTTGGGTCCTACACACTCTACAGAATGAAAAAGAATGGTATGGCTCCTGCCGGAATCATAAACAAAGAATGTGAAACTGTGGTCGCTGTTGGTGCTATAATCTCAGAAATTCCTTGTGTTGATAAGATTGATGTTTCAAAAATAAGAACAGGAGATTTCGTTCATTTAGAGAATGGCGTTGTCACAATAAAGAAGCAATGAGTTCAGATGGTTGATGCTTCGCGGCCCGGTTTTTAGGCACAAAACGGGCTGGAGATAGAAATAGGTGCATAATAGCTTGGGCTGAACCGAAGAATTTAAAGCGCGTCAAAAAGGCTATAGAGCAAGCTGACGGAGGGGCTTTTGTTGCTAGAAGAACTGCGGACGGAGCCAAAATTTAAGGGCAAGGCTGAAGGCAAATTAGTTGTTTTGAAGCTCGGTGGCTCCGTGATAACCGATAAAGAAAAACCTATGACCCAAAATCTAGACGCCATACAACGGCTGGCAAAGGAAATAGCTGACGCAAATGTTGAGCGACTAATTATAGTGCACGGCGGCGGCAGCTTCGGTCACCCTCTAGCAAAACAATACAAGATCAAAGAAGGCTACGAAGAGCAGTCACAAATTGAAGGTTTTTCAAAAACACATCAAGCCATGCTGGAACTAAATAAACATGTTGTGGACGCTCTAATACGCCATAATATCGCAGCCTTCTCTGTTTCTCCCTCATCCTTCATAATTACGAAGGCTGGTCGAATCCAAGTCTTCTATGACAGCACGTTGACACGGCTTCTAGACACGGGGTTTGTGCCCGTGCTTTTTGGAGATGTCATTCTCGACATCAATATTGGATTCACAATACTCTCTGGTGACCAACTGGTTGCTGCCTTGGCGACAAGATTCAAGGCTTATAAGATAATTATTGGTGCAGACGTAGATGGCTTGTGCACTTCTGACCCGAAGACTGATGTTTCTGCACAGTTGATACCACATATTACGTTGCAGAGGTTGAAAGCTCTTCTACATAATATTGAAGAAGCAAAAGTAACCGACGTGACTGGGGGCATGTTGGGCAAGATTTTGGAGTTGATACCAGCTATTAATGCTGACATTCCAGCGATAGTTGTTAATGCTGCGAAGGAAGGCAACATTTACAAGGCGCTTAAGGAAGAGGAAGTAATCGCAACATTAATCGAAAAAGAGTGAAATGTGTTGCCAGGTCAAACGGAGAATAGAAAAGCTGATCACATACGAATCTCCTTGGAGGAAAATGTGCACGCTAGAAGGATTGCCACGGGTTTTGAAAGCGTCTGCTTCGTGCACCGAGCCTTACCTGAAATCGACCGCGATAGAATCCGTCTCACTACGAGAGTTTTCGATCACGAATTTTCCGCTCCGATTTTTGTTGGCGCCATGACTGGAGGTACAAAAGAGGCCGCAAAAATCAACACTTTTATCGCTGAAGCGGTTGAGGAGCTCGGTTTGGGGATGGGTGTTGGAAGCCAAAGAGCAGCAATAGAAGAAGCTGAACTAGAGTCAACATACAAAATTGTTAGGAAGAAGGCTCCAGAGGCCTTTTTGGTTGCCAACATTGGAGCATCTCAGCTTGTGCAAGGATATGGTGTTGAAGAAGCTGAAAGAGCGGTGGAAATGATTGAAGCAGACGCCTTAGCAATTCACCTAAACCCACTGCAGGAGGCAATCCAACCAGAAGGTGAAGCAAATTATGTTGGTGTCCTTCAAAAAATAGAAGAGATAACGAAGGCGCTTCAATTACCCATAATTGTAAAAGAGACAGGGGCAGGTATATCCGCTGAAACTGCGAAGAAACTTGAACAGGCTGGAGTACAAGGCATCGATGTTTCTGGCGCTGGTGGGACAAGTTGGGCGGCTGTAGAATATTACCGAGCAAAAACTGCTGAAGACGTGTTTCGACAACGGTTGGGCGAGAGTTTCTGGGACTGGGGTATACCTACTGTTGCAAGCCTGGTAGAAGTCAGCCAATCCACAAAACTTACGGTCATGGCTTCGGGCGGGGTGCGAACAGGTATAGATGTAGCAAAGGCATTGGCGTTGGGTGCAAGTCTAGCCAGCATGTCTACTCCAATACTACGTCCTGCTACTAAGAGCACAAGCGAAGTGAAAAAAGTCTTGAATTTCGTCATCGAAGAATTGAGAAACACCATGTTCCTCGTCGGCGCAGAATCATTGGACGAAATGAAGAAAGCTCCCTTGATATTACTAGGAGAGACAGCAGATTGGTTAGAAAAGCGAGGCTTCAAACCTGAATTGTATGCAAGGCGATAACTATGGAAATTAAGGTTGAGAAGTTTCTAGAAAGGCAGGTTGCCATCGTTGATGAGATGATTGAAAAGTATATTCCGAGAGAATTCAGGGAAGACGCAGTTGTCTTTGCTCTTAATCCACCGAGATATGCGTATAATCTTGGCGCCTTGAATAAGGCAGTCGCAGAACCCATTTGGGAGTTTCTTAACCGAGGTGGAAAACGTTGGAGACCCAGCCTATTCCTATTAATTTGTGAAGCATTAGGAAAGAATCCAAAAGACTTCCTAGAATACGCCATAATCCCCGAGGTCATACACAACGGAACATTGATGATAGACGACATAGAGGACCAGTCGGAATTGAGGAGAGGTAAACCATGCACTTACAAGTTGTTTGGCCTAGACATAGCAATAAACGCTGGCATCGCCATGTGCTATCTCCCCCTTCTATCTCTCATTAAAAACCGAGACAAAATCCCAACAACCATGCTAAACAAGGCTTACGAGATTTACGTGCAAGAAATGATTAGCCTAAGCTTTGGTCAAGCAATGGACATCGCGTGGCACAGAGGCTTAGCAGACGCAGACAAGATAGATGAACAAGATTACTTGCAAATGTGTGCTTATAAGACTGGAACTTTGGCGAGGATAGCGGCGAAGTTAGCTGCAGTCTTATCAGGAGCTGATGACAAGTTAACTGAAAAGCTGGGATATTTCGCAGAGGCTGTTGGCGTGGCTTTTCAGATACAAGATGACGTCTTAGACTTAACTGAAAGAGAGTTTGCTGAAAAGAAAGGGGCGCGGGGAATGGACATTTCTGAAGGCAAACGCACATTGATGGTTATCCATACTTTACAAATAGCAACGCTCACAGACAAAAAACGACTTCAAGAAATTTTGAGAATGCACACAAACAAGCAAGAGCTACGTGACGAAGCCATCGCCATAATGGCGAGGTACAACTCCATCGAGTACGCAAAAGAGCATGCACGCAAAATTGTGGGAGAAAGCTGGAGCAACGTTGACACGTTACTGCCCGCTTCAACTGCAAAAGAAAAATTAAGAGCCTTCGCCGACTATCTTATCCAAAGAAAAATTTGAGAATTTGAGTGACTTTATTGTCTTCTAACGCTGAACTCAGAGAAAAGATGAAGAAAATCGCACTGCTAAACGCCATTAGGCATGAAGGAAAGGCGCAGCAAGGACCAGTTATCGGCAAACTACTAGCTGAAATGCCAAGCTTAAGAGCAAAGGCCAAGGAAATAGCACCTATTGCGGTACAGATTCTTAGAGAAGTCAACAACCTTAGTTTCGAAGATCAAAGAGAAATTGTAGAGGAGAACTGGCCTGAAGCTTTTGTACGAGTGAAAGTAGAAGAGAAGAAGAGACTTCCACCATTGCCGAACGTAGACAAGTATGAAGTGGTTGTGACACGTTTTTCTCCTAACCCCGACGCTCCGATCCATCTTGGCTCTGCAAGAGCCATAATTCTGTGTCACGAATATGCAAAAATGTACGGGGGAAAGTTTCTCGTGCGCTTCGAAGACACAGATCCAAAACTGAAACGTCCACAGCTACAGTTTTACGACTCCATAAAAGAAGATTTGGAATGGCTAAAATGCAAACCCGATGAGTACTTCATTCAAAGTGACCGTTTACTGATCTATTACGAATATGCAGAGCGATTACTTAGAGAAGGAAATGCTTATATCTGCACCTGCAAATCCGAAACGTTCAAAAAATTGATTTTAGCCAAGAAGCCATGCTCATGCCGCAGTCTGCCGTCCAAAGAACAGATAAAACGTTGGAACGAAATGCTTGATGGCACTTGCAAAGAAGGAGAGGCCGTTGTACGCGTCAAAACAGATCTTACGCACCCAAATCCAGCGGTTCGAGATTGGCCAGCGCTACGCATAATCGACACCGAGACTTTTCCGCATCCCCGTGTCGGCAGCAAATACCGTGTCTGGCCACTGTACAACCTCGCATGTGGCGTAGATGACCACCTCATGGGTGTAACGCATATAATACGTGGAAAAGAACATTTGACTAATCAGACTCGGCAAGAGTTTATGTATCGTTATTTTGGCTGGAAGTATCCAGAGGCAATTCATTATGGACGTATGAAAATCACTGGGGCATCTTTAAGTAAGTCAAAGATCGTGCAGGGAATGCGTGATGGAGTCTATAAGAGTTGGGACGATCCAAGGTTAGCGACTTTTGCGGCGCTTAGACGGAGAGGCATACAAGCAGATGCGATAAAGCAGTTGATGATTGATGTTGGACCTAAGACGCAAGACATAACGCTTAGCTGGGAGAACATGTATTCGCACAACAGAAGGATCATTGAGCCTAAAGCGAACCGTTACTTCTTTGTGTACAACCCTGGGAAAATAATTGTGAGCAATCTTCCCAAATCATTTGTCGCAAAAATTCCTTTGCATCCTGACTATCCTGAAAGGGGCTTTCGCAGATTCAATGTTAAACCAAAAGGCAGTGTTGCAAAGTTTTGGATAGCAAATAAAGATGTTGAGAAAATGAGGAAAGATCAAGTTATTCGGTTTATGGAGCTATTCAACATAAGAATAAGCAGTTTGGAAGAAGATGTTGTGAAAGCAGTTTTTCACAGTCAAGAGTATAAAGAAGCGAGGAAAGTTAAGGCGCCATTAATTCACTGGATTCCAGAAAACGCAGATGCAAGGTGCCAAGTGGTGTTACCTGACGCTTCAGTTGCTGAGGGTTTGGCTGAAGAGGGTTGTAAACAACTGCAAACTGATACTATTGTGCAGTTTGAACGGTTTGGTTTTGTGAGAATAGACCGTAAGAAGGAAGGGTTGATTACCGCCTATTATTGTCATCGTTAAAACGTGACAACTTGAGGTGATTGATATGAATGAGCGGAATTATGCCCTGTTTGGCGTTGTTGGACCTATAGTGGCTTATCTTTTCATCATTGTCTCTATAGTGCTGTCGCCTTGGTTTAGTTGGTCGGTCAACGCTTTAAGCGATCTTGGGCATGCTGTTAGAAGCGATGTTGCGCCGTTATTTAATTTCGGTTTATTGCTGGCGGGGTTCTTCATTATGATTTATTCAATCACAGCCTTTAGGGACCATGCTAAATATGCCAGCTACTGCTTGTTAATCTCGGCTTTTCTGCTTCAGTTGGTCGCGACTTTTGATGAAGTGTACGTCTTTCTCCATTTTCGGGTATCAGTATTATTTTTTGTGTCATTCGGCTTCGCCTCTATCACCTACGCCTTAGAAAAAAAGTCTATTCTAGCCTTAGCGGCGTTCACGATTGGTTTAGGTTCATGGATTTTGTATTTTGCGGGGATTTATGGTGCGGGAGTTGCTGTGCCTGAAACCATATCGTCGGTGGCAGTTGTGTCGTGGGTTATGTTGTCTGCTTTTAGAATCTACCTTGGCAAATCGGTTTAACATTGAAGTATAATAATAGGAATTTGAACAATGCAATTTCGAGAAAGTGAATTTCAAATATTTACTCAGATTTCTTAAGAGATTTATTCGCAGTGATGAACCATAAGAAAGGAGAGATTATGCAATGTCCCGTTCAAGACTGGAAAAGTACTTAAGCATTCTTGAAACTCTAGTTCCTGAACCTCTAGAGTTTGAAGACATTTCGTATAAGGCTGACATAGAGTGTAGCACGTTGAAGCGGTACTTGGATTTTCTGCTTTATCACAAGCTTGTTGAAGAACGCGCTTTAAACAAAAAGAAGGCAGTTTACGCCATTAATGAAAGAGGATTAGCAGTATTCAAAACATTGAGAGCGCAAAAATACTTTCAAAAACTTAAGAATATCTTACCAGTGGTAGAGGAAGCAAGCAGCGTTGGACCGATACTTTCAAAACACGCTCACGAACTTGGAGAGGAGCGTTAGTTGTCTTCATTTGGTCAAGAAGTGTGGTTAGTCCTGTTGGAGATATACAAAGCGTTTTACACCTTCGAAATGCGATTATTTAGAATATGCAGTTTTGTCAAGTAGTGGGGGACCTCAATTGAGTGGGAAGACAATGAGTGTTCAACTGATAGAGAAAATTAAACAAGAAATTAAAACTGAAAGAAACTATGTGGATGCGCAAGAGCAAACAGTTAAGATTAGTCTCAAGGACATGACTCAAGAAGAGAAAATACACGAAGCCATCAAGCCATTATACTTAAAAAGGTACGAATAATAGCCAAAGGCTTGTTATTAGCTCTGCGTACTTTGCGTTATAGCGCCCTTCAGGATTTACCCTACTTCTAGTTCAGCTATTAAGCCCTTTGGTGGATACAAGAACATTTGGCTTTTTTCAGGAGAAAACCCAACCGTTACCTCATCAGCTTCTTTGAGCCATTCCCCTCCTAAACTTGGCCTTACAACAGTGATGGAATCGTCATTAGCTAAGCGAATTTCGTAGCGAATGTCTGTTCCTTCAAATCGAACTTTTTCAATAACTCCATTTAATTCGTTGACCAATTTTCTCCGTCCCTTCACTATCTCGAAAGCTTCGGGTCTAACTGCCAAGACAATCCTTTCGTCTATCTGAGAAGCCTCATTTTTCCTTGCGCCAACTTTCAGGTCACCGCGTAACTTTACAATGGTCTTGTCATCTTCCACTCCGATCACTCGTCCCTCGAGGAAATTGGATTCTCCGATAAAGTTGGCTATAAAAATCTGTTGAGGATTCATATATAGCTCGTAAGGCGTTCCCACTTGAAATATGCGACCTTT
Source organism: Candidatus Bathyarchaeota archaeon (assembly GCA_023131225.1). Lineage (NCBI taxonomy): Archaea > Thermoproteati > Candidatus Bathyarchaeota > Candidatus Bathyarchaeota archaeon. The sequence goes on from JAGLZW010000028.1 coordinate 34,311, forward strand.
TTTCATAACGGCAATTCTGTCGGAAATAGCCATGGCCTCCGCTTGGTCATGAGTGACGTGAATAGCCGTCAATCCCAAGTCTTCCACAAGTCGTTTTATCTCGTATCTAAGTTCATTACGAATTTTCGCGTCTAAAGCGCCTAAAGGCTCGTCTAATAACAGAATTTTAGAGCCAGCAGCTAATGCCCTTGCCACCGCGACACGTTGCATCATACCACCGCTTAGCTCGTGGGGATAAGCATCAGCACGTTTGTCCAGTTTTACCATCTCCAGTGTTTCGCGGCCGAGGCGTGCAGCCCTTTTCTCTTCCCAAGCCTTTACTCTAGGCCCATAGGTTACGTTGTCGAAAACGTTCATGTGGGGAAACAAGGCGTAAGTTTGAAAAACGAAGCCGATTCCTCGGTCTTCTGGAGGGACATCGTTGACTAAGGTGTCGTCTATGTAAATTTCTCCTTTGGTTGGTTGAATTAGGCCTGCAATCATTCTGAGTAGTGTTGTTTTTCCACAGCCACTTGGTCCTATGAGGGAAAAATATTCTTTATCTTGAATTTCTAGGCTGACGTTGTCAACTGCCAAGATTTTCTTTCCGAAACGTTTTGTTACGCCTTTCAATTGTATTTTCGGCATCAACACTCACCATCCATATCTAATAGACAGCTTTCCTCCCAACTCCTAATTTAAGGAAAAGCAACACTATAAAAGAAAGCCCAATAAGGATTCCGCAGCCTAACCCAACATCTGAAGCAGTTGCGGGAATTGTTTCTCGAACCCAGTCCACAAGCAACACTGGTGCTGTCTTAAGTTGAGACACTACTGCTAGAGTTGCACCAGTTTCACTTACACTTCTCGTCAACACCATGATGGCGCCAGCGAGCAATGAATACTTGGTCAAGGGTAGAATTATGGTTCGAAACACTGCAAAAGGCTTGGCTCCGTGAATGCGAGCAGCATTTTCTAATTCTATGTCTGTACGCTCTATTGCTGCGGTCATAGATCTTACGAAGTAGGGATAAGTGATTGAAAGATGGGCCAAGATTAGCAAGACTATCTCTGGCACGAACGCAAAATTAGTCCAAAAAATACTCAGAGAAGCTCCCAGAGCCGTAGAAGGCACGATTATTGGAATGTTAACGAGAATGTCCAGAACACCTGAAACAGATCTTCCCATTCTTTTTCGCGCAATCAGAATTGCCATTGGCAGCCCAGCTAAGATGCTTAGCAATGTGACGAGTGCTGCGACAGAATATGACAAGCCCAGACTTGACCAGTAGTCTTGCCAAATTCCGGAACCTGAAACTGCGTTGTTTATGGTGCCATCCATTATCGCTGTAAAGGTAGGTACTGCTACGAAAAGTGAAGGAATGATTACTAACAAAAAGAAGACTAGTAGTGTTAAGGTGTCTCGGGTGGCAGCTACGCCTTTTGAACTCAGATTTCGCTCAAATGAAGGCCAAACACGTCGAATTGGCACATGTAACCTCTTTCCAAGAACAAGGATCACACCGAAAATTGCGCATGAAATTAGTATTAGTATTAGGCTTACGAAGACCAGTGGACCTTGCTGACCATCAATTTTCATGTTTTTCACAAAAATAGCGCCATTTTCAAACGCCCCAGCCACCATCATAGTTGCTCCAGTTTCACTAATTGACCGAGCAAAAGCCAACACAAAAGCACCAATCAAACTAGGCTTCAAAATTGGAAAGGTTACAGTTCTATATACGGTGAAAGTTGAAGCTCCCAAAGTTCTAGCTGCTTCTTCAGAAGTACGCTGATAATCGAGAAGCGCTCCAACCATGACCCGTACAACAACTGGAAAAGAAAAAACGAAGTGAAGAAGTATTACGAGAAGCCACCCTGGAGAAATCAGACTGCCACCAAAAAGCGACGAAATCCCTTGAGGACCACTCCAAAATAAAAGCAGAGAATAACCCAGAGTAACGGTGGGAACCACAAAAGGAATGTCCGCGAGCGTATCTACAACGTTTATCCATCTGGATTTCCCTCTTGAAATAAACCAAGCTGTAGGTATTCCAGCGACAAGGTCGATTATGGAAACAAAAATGGCAACTCCAAAGGAAGCCCAAATGGCATTAGTCGCTCTGGACATTAACTCCGGGTTTTCAGTAATTTCGCCAATCAGGTTCCATTTTAGGCCTATTCCGAAAATAGGTGGGACTAGAATCAACACGAGAAAGAAAAGTATGGCTCCAACGTAGATGCTGTATGCGATTGTTCGATGAGACGAAAGTTTATCGAGGATTGTTACTTTGAATTTGGGCAATTTTACTTTTCTCTCTCGCTTTCTGTTCATTCAAGGCGTATATCGAGGTTTTCAAACAGGGGGCAACGCTTAGAATTCTCTTGTAGACGCAAGGATTCTCACGTAGTCTGCAGTGTCATCACATGAATCGGCTACATGCTCCATTTCTTCTGCCAAGTCTCGAAGGAAAAGCACTGTTGCCGCGTTCATTTCGTCTGAATGTTGAAGAAGAAGTTCCTTTATCTCTTGGTATTTTTCGTCGATTTCGCCCTCTATTTTGTCAATCGTTATTGCAAGTCTTTTTGCTTCAGGTGGGTTTGTTCCAAGCGCTTCAATTGCTCGACGCAAGATCTTTGCACATTCAACTAGTTTGGTTGCTATGCAAACAAGGGGTTTCCAGAAAATCTCTGGAATCTTCGTCTTAAGTATCATATCAACGCTTCTCGCCGCATCTTTAACATGGTCCGCCATCTCGTCCAATCTTTTAACAAGATGCATTATGTCTTCGCGGTCTTGAGGAGGCATCGTGTTTTTCGTTAGTTCTTCAAAAATTGTCCTTCGCAGCTCATCAATCTCGTGTTCAATTTTAGACAAATGCCTAATGTGAGATTCAGCTTCTTTTTTGCTGTTTTTCGCAGCCGCCGCCACGGCTTTCCGCAAATCCACAACCGTGTCTGTTGCCAGAATCATCTGTCTATCTGCAAGTTCAAGAACCCTAGATTTTCGCCTTCTTGCAAACCATCTTTCCATAATTCTCACCTTTTCTCAGAATCATATTTGTTAGTTACCTATTACTTTTTGGTTTTTAACTAAATTGGTGCTCCGGTCGAGATTCGTTAAAAAAGTGCAAATCCCTAACAAGTGAAAGCTTTGTTTTCGGCAGAAATTAGCGGTCTGCTTATATGCGACAGAAAAAGAGGAGGTTATTGACTGATTCGCTTCTTAGGGCGAACAAGAGCTTTTTCCTTCTTCTTCAGCGATTATTTTTGTAATTCGTTCCTGCTCTGCTTGTTTGCATTGCTCATATTTTTCGCAGTGGTGAACGTCTACGCATAACTCTTTAGATACGCCTAAGTCTTGCCAAACGATACATTCTTCTCGTGTTCCCTGTCGTTTCATGTTAGTTTACACCCCAAAAAAAGAGTTAGAGAGTTAGGGATTTAAACAATATGATTGGTGCTCCGGCCGGGATTCGAACCCGGGTCTCCGGCTCGAAAGGCCGGAATACTTAACCGGGCTATATTCGGCAGACAAAACGCTTCTACCGGAGCCCATTCTCGGAGCACTATCCAGATTAACGGTTCTTTCGAATAAATCCTTCTATTATTCGCTGAACCTAACTATATTTTGGAGCGGTTGAGCACCAAACCTGCAGGGCTAAACTAATTTGCCTCTTTTTGAGATACCTTGCAGAAAAAGGAAGCAAAAATCAGTTTTTTCAGCTAACAAAATTTTTACGTATAATGTAGGTCTGTAAATGAATGTTGTTAGGCTTCAGCGCATAAGTATTTGTCTTTTTGGAGCTCTAGGGGGCACCCGCCTCCGCAAATGTGTAGCTGCGGGCAGTCTTTGCATTTTGGTTCTGCATATTCTCTGTTTCTAAGTTGTAGGGCGAGGGGGTGTTTCCAAATTTTTTTCCAGTTATCTTTGAGAATGTTGCCTAGGCTTTCAAAATAGCTTTGGCATGGGTAAACGTCGCCGTTGGGTGCAACGCACATGTTAATTAACGCGGCTGTGCAGGATTTTACACCTAAACCTAGTTTGACAGGATCGAGGCGGCAGTACTGAGTCGGTGTGTACCACAGAAATTTTAGTCCAAGATGGCCTGCTTTTTCTCTGATCTTGGGAAGAAGCTCTTTCAACGTTTCAATTGATAGGGCAAATTCGTCGCTTACTTGGATGGCTTTTCCAGAGTATATTAGGCTGTTGCAGCCAAAAGTTGCGATGCCTAGCTTCTTAATGAAATCTATGGTGTCTAAGAAATCGGCTGCGTTGTATTTGTTGAGTGTGGTGTTTGTTGTAACATAGATTTGTGTGTTCACTGCGTTTTTGATTCCGGCAACGGTTTCTTTCCAGCTTCCTTTCTTGCCGGTGATTTTGTCGTGGATGACGGCTTTGTGTGATTCTAGGGTTATTTGGGTAAAGTCTAATCCCGCGTTTTCCAAGGATTCTACGTATTTTTTGTTTTGTAGTCTTCTTCCATTCGTGATGAGCCCCGTTACTATGCCTGTTTCTTGGGCATGTTTTAACAGTTCAGCCAGGTCTTCTCGCAGGGTTGGTTCTCCGCCCGTGAAGGTTGCGATGAATACTCCAATCTGCTCCAGTTTGTTGATGACTTCTCTCCATTGTTGGGTTGTGAGTTCGGCGGTTTTGTGGGGTCCGCCAGCATAACAGTGGATGCAGTTGTTTTGACATTGAAAGGTTAATGCCAGATCCATTCTTAGGGGGGCAGACAGTGGTTGCGTGAAGGGTTCAACTTGCTTTACGTCAAGATATGAAATTGGACAAACTTCTTCAGTTTGTGCAAGGGTGCTTATTGAAAAAATTAGTTTTTCATGTTCTTCACGGGCTGTCTCCGTTTTTACACGATAAATTTTCCTTATGTTCTTGACTGCTTCTTCCACTGGGATTCCCTGCATTAGAAAGTAGGCGTGGGCTGTTGCGGTTTCATTTAGATACAGAACGGTGTTGGCGTTGATGACCAGTAGTCCTTGGCCGCTGGGCTCCACTCGAAGCTGCAAGGCCATCCTTGCGAAATCTCCAACTCCTCTGTACGTGTAGCGACCCGTAGGGATCTTGGAATGTTTGAAGGCTTTCCGAAGGAAACTCAAATGTTACGACCTCCTACCCTGCACCCCCACCGGCACAGGCGCAAGCACATGAAACGCATGCACAGGCACATGCACAGGCTGCGCAGGCACATACGCAGCTTGAGCCGTGGTGTGCAGGTTTATGTGAAGTCCGCGGAGGTGGAGCTGCTGGGATTATTGCATTCGCAAATATTTCAAGATTAGCTACAATGCTGTTAGACGTGTTTTCTATTGCTGTCGCAATGTTGTTGGCGAAGTCTGCCCCTGGGATCTTGGGCGGAGATTTAGCTTTAGCTGGTGCGTCTATGTTAGGTTTGTATGTAGGTCGGGGATGATACTGCTGATAGCTGTACCAGTACCAGAACCAGAAAGGAGTCGGTTCAAAGACTCGGTTCTTGAAAGTTGTTTCGGTTCTCGCACGGTGTTGTGGGTCGAGAAGCAGCCATAGGAGTTGTTCATCATACGCTTTGGAGGCTAGCTCCGATGTCCCAGCCTGCTCTACTTGTCTCCAAGCTTTTTCAACTATCTTTCTGTAGTAGTCGATGGTGTCGCGTCTACAATAGCCCCGAAGTTTCTCTTCAACCGAGCGACGCAGAAATAAGATCGTCTCAGCCAACATTTCTTCATCTAACATGCCGTCTTCTTTTATCGCTTTTAAGAAATCTATTTCATAGTATCGAAGTGGTGTCCCGCCTAGCTCACTGGGTTTTTTACTCTTGAAGGGCTCCATAACCCTCAGCGTCACTGAAGGTTTGGTGGCTGTGACCCAGACGGCTCTCTTCTTTAAAAGGCTATAAAGAATCTCGGTCACTATCATGTTTGGTTTTAAGAAGAGATAAGAGGCTTCTACGGCTGTAAGGCCGCGCCTTATCCCAAGAGCTTCCACACTCATTATAGGTTTAAGATAAGGTCTCTTTCGAAGGGCAATTGCTATGAGCCCAACTATCAAGGACAAGACTATCAGAACAGCGATCCATGGACCATATGTTTGCAGGAAGCTTGGTTGAACCTCGTAGTGTTGAACGAATTCTTCGGGGAATGAAACTCCAAAAGTATATTTCTGACTTGGAGCTAGGTTGTGTCGCTCCCAATAAACAGCGAAGTTGCCATCTTCATAATCAGCGTTATCCCATTCTACACTTGTCAATGTCTTGAGGTTGCTCTCCGTGACTCCGGGAGGTGTAACAATTTGGACGCGAAGATCATCTATTCTCACAGGAAACCACGTCGGCGTAAATTGCATTCCCACATTGCCAGGATTCTGCGTGTCTTCCCATATCATGTGTCCCACGTTGGTTGTAAGGTTAAATCGAACGCTTTCCCCAGCGTTGAGATCTTCCACGTCAACCCGCACTTTGTAATCGTCTTGATGGCTTGAATCCACAGCGTCCAATTCATTGTTGTTCTCGTCAAAAGCTTGGCCGATTGTAAAGTCATAATTGGGTTGGCCGATTTCAACCCAGTGTAGTACTCCTTCATCGCAGACGATTGTGACGTCGTAGAGAATGTCTACTGTTCCGTCCTGGTTTATCCATATTTTAACCCATTCGTGCTCCAGATGGTACACGAGGTTCTGAGCTTCCACAGAGAGAACTCCCATTGACAAAACAAGAATTAAAATGCAAAGCATAGGAAGTTGCAGCCTTACCATTTCGGTTCCTCGGCCACCTCAACCGTGTGTCCACAATAGCTGCAAGTCGCATATGGCACACCCTCTACAATTTTTATCCTATCGGGCTGAATTGAAGCCCCACAATTAGGGCACTTTATGGGGACAGCCTTCATCTCCCCCGAAAACTCAACTCTGTGAATTATCTCAGTAGGTTTCCTACCAATGATGTACAGAGTGGCTATTACTCCAAAACCTGCCATGAACAAAATCGCAGCAACCGCCAACCTCATAGGAGCATATGCAGAAGCAAGGGCAAACACTATCCCAAAGAAGAAAAGAATAATTACAACAATAGCACCAAGCAAAAATTTTAAGTCCATAAAAGAAAAGCACGCAGTTCTCATAATTCAACTTTTCGCATACAAGCGCGCGCATGTCGAGTGTGAAAGGTGTGCTATCTTGTCTTTTAGAGTTAAAATTTTGTCCAACCAACCAACTGCTTTTAATAGCTGACGCTTGAGCCTGAATATGGAAAGCAAGCGTCAGCATGATATCGCTCGCTCGCAACTGAAAATGGACCGAAAGTTGAAAGAACCAAGAGGCAGGAGATTGAAACTCTAATCAACGAAGAGGCTCTACTCTTAGCTAAATTTCTGAGAGATGAAAGAAAGAGTTGGGTTCCTAGAATTGCTATTCCTTGAGGGAATAGCGATGAACATACGCATTCCTTCTAAGAAGGTCTGCGAGAACTTTCACTTAATCTACGAGCTTAAAGGAGCACAGAAAGGAGTAAATGTTCTGACTGAATACTATGGAATTCAGAAGATGAAGATAATACTGAATGGTAGAAGGGTGATGAGAGCGTGTGAGTGTGATTACTTCGAAGGTATCGCATGCTTCACTAAGAAAGGGCTGAACAAACGAAACGTCTTGCATGAGTTATATCATCATATCGTGGAAAATAAAGGGCTAGAGATGAGTGACAGAAAAGAAGAAAAGGAAGCGAGTAGCTTTTCAAGAAAGTTTACTAAAATGCTTTGACCAAAAGAGGGAGACGAGTTTTTATATTGGACTAAAATGTATAGGTTCATTGAAACTTGAAAGTGTCAGGAATTAAATAATGTCACCTGCTGAGTCCGTTTTTAAACTCCACAATTGCGACGTTCGTAAATTTAAACAGTTTTTGGAAAGTCGCGGCAGTTACAAAAAATTTGTCGATGTGACCATTACCTCTCCTCCCTATTTTGATTTAAAGAGTTACGGATATAAGAATCAAATCGGATACGGTCAAGAATTTTCTGACTACATGAACGATCTTGGGAAGTTATTCAGTCAAATTAAAGATGTAACAAATGATACGGGGTCATTATGGATAATTGTTGACGACTTCAGTAAGAGAGGCAAACTAGTTAATCTACCGTTTAAACTTGCTGAGAAGATGGAAAACATTGGATGGAAATTAACTGATATCTTGATATGGAAAAAAGACAAAACATTACCGTGGTCAAGTAAGGGTCAACTACGTAACATTTTTGAATATATCCTTTTTTTTACAAAAACAGGGAATTTCAAATTCTACGGCGATCGGATAAGAAACTTCGACATCTCCCAATTGAAGGAGTGGTGGGTGAAATATCCAGAACGTTACAATCCTAATGGTGCCCTGCCTACAAACGTTTGGGAATTTCCCGTCCCAACCCAAGGTAAATGGGGACATACATCCCTTCGACATTTTAATCCTCTTCCCCCGAAAATGATTGAAAGAATCATATTACTAACGACAGACGCTAACTTGCAAAAGAAGGATATCGTTTTGGATCCCTTTGCAGGGTCAGGCTCCGTTCTTGCAGTAGCTGATTATTTAGGAAGACGTTGGTTCGGATTCGAAAAAAATAAGCAGTATTGTGAAATGTTTGAGAACTCTGTTCTTCAATTGATAAAGAATGAGATGATGATTGAGGATGAAAAAAAATCCGAAATCAAGGTATTACATTCAGAATTCCAGAACAAAATAAAGTATCTTAGGTTGGTGAAATTTCCAAAGAGTTTATTTAGAAAAGCTCTTCAGGAGAAGATTTTGAATTTTAAACAAAATACAGTAAACACAATTTTTGCTTTAAGCGTAGAACCAACCGATAAAGAAAAATCAGCGTTACCCAAAAACAAATTCATGGTTGAAGAAATTTTCATAATATCAAACTATAATGGTGACCTTGAATCAATAGAAGGTCAACTTACTGAAGTTGCTTCTAAAGAGCCCTTGTCAAAATTCGGGATTGAACCTAAAATTTTTGTTCTAAACAAAAACGATTTCACGTCCAAATATGGATCTGTATTAGAAAACGCTAGGCTATGGTTATACCTTTCTGGAAGAGTATATAAACTTAGAAAGGCAATAACGTTCTCACAATGGTCTTTAGAAAATTCAGAAGATCATTGGAAGGATTACTCAAAAAATAATATACCTCCAATAATCACCAATATCAAAGTTTACCAGGAGGTTCCTACGACCTGGGAATCAAAAGAAAAAAAGTTTAATCGCTTAAAGGTCAAGTATAAAAATGCCATAGGGATAAACTGATCATTTGGACGCGTCTATATTGATTAGCATGTAGAATTTCTAAGATAAAGTATTAGGCTTACTTAGAACCATTTTCTGACGAGTTTTAGGAGCAGGTCTCTCATTTTCCCCATATCTCCTCCACTCTTCTCAATAGAGATCTCTATTAGCATTACCAATCTTTCAATCAATGGGCGCTCATGGGCTTTCACTTGTTTGAATGTTGAATGATTTCTGTTAATAATGACTTTTTGACGTTTGTTGTCTACAACAACAGGCATTTGATCTTTATCGGAAGATAGTTCGAGGTCGAAAGTCTCTCCAACTTCCTTTTTTATGATTTGCGTAAGAAGTTTTTCTTGTTTTTCAGCGGTCTTCTTCTTTTTTCTTTCCTTCTTCGCGTAATAATAATCATGTAATGTATATTCGAAAACCTCTCTTTCGAGAAAATTATGAATAAACTCTTGTAAGTATTGATAGTGTGAGTGGGTAAACTTGAATGAACTCCTGTCAATTGTCATTGCATCTTCAAGTCCCGCCGTTACATAGATTTCTCCAAAAAGCCAATTTCTGAAGACTAGATTTGAGGTCAACGGATAACCAAGTAGAGTAGTATCAGGATTGCCTATTGAGACGTTTCTAATTCTTGTTATTATCCCGTTATACTCTTTAGGACTAATACTTCCATGTTGACTGTAGATATATCCTTCAAAAGACAAAGTCTTTCCATCTACCACTTTGGACTCCTTAAAAGGATGCACTTTGTAATTTAACTCATAAATAATTGGGTCTTTACGCATTGGGAATCGCAGTGGTTTTTTCAGTTCTATACCGTCGAAGGTGACTTTGAAGTTGTAATTGCTGAGTGTGGATTTTATCTTTTTAATTAACTGAAACTCTTCCGATCCTTCGGGGACGGCTTTTATTGGACCATCAGCAAGATAAGTTACAGGAGAAATATATGCCAGTTCTATCAGAAATTGCCAATACTCACCAAGATAGGAAAAAGTCTTATTTCCTTTTTCCTCCAAGTGATCTAAGAGTTTGCTGATCGTAACAGACGAGGAGCCGAAAGGTTCTTTATCAATCAGCATTTCCTTGAATAAAGGTCTAAGATCTTTTAGACGAATTTCTGTAAAATGTTCATCTAAATCGTAGCCCTTGTCTACCTTTTTGTAATTAGTTAATTCAAACTGACTGACTTCATAGAACTCTTTCTCAGCTGCTTCACGTTCTCGCGATATTGAAAAATCTATTTTAGCTTTAAAAACCAAATCAGACTCTTTCTTGGTAGAGGTTATTGTAATCAAGTTACAGAGCTCAGAAACTGCAATAAATCCAATACCAATAAAGCCGATTATTGGTCGATTGAATTTCTCAGTAAAATCTCCTTTATCCCTTTTCCTTGATCGACTTATATAAACGAACTCCTCATCGAAATCCTTGTAGTCCATTCCCTTCCCATTATCCTTAATAATTAACTCGTTACCGTCAAACGAAATATCTACATCTGTAGCATCAGCATCAAAAGAATTGCTGATTAATTCTTTGATGCTATTAGCTGGTGAACTATATGTTCCTTCACTTAGAAGTTTGAGAATCTGACTTCCAACTTTCATCGAACCTCTTTGAGGAACATTGAGTGTAGCATCTATGGTACGATAATAAACGAACGATACTTCGCTGCTTTCTGATTCGGATACGAGTTGCTGCCGTTTTTTCTGAGCTTCCTCCAAGATTTCATTAACTTCTGCAACAGTCATTTCTACTTGCTCAGCAATCTCCTCACTAGATTTACCCTTATCGAAGGCTGATAGAATTTTCAATTCTTTTGAAGATAGTCTAATCTCTTCACTCATTTCTACTCCCCCCCAAAATCTTTAGCTCGAACAAACAATAGGTTTTTTTCTCTAGCCGTTGCATAAATCATGATCGCATACCAGTGCAAAAGGCTCTTCGCTTCAATGGAATCTTTGGTGATTCCATCAATAGCACTCCTAACTCCGTCATTGCCGTCTAGAACGTATTCCAATCCTTTGATCAAACGAATCGGACCTGTTTCTCCTTTATACATGGTTCCCAACACTTTTTCCATTTGTTCACTCAAGAATTTGTTATCTTTTAGAAGTGTTTTGAGGACTCGAGATTGTAAAATGCATTTCCCCCATTTTGTTCCATCTAAGACCACGTCTGACATGCATTTCACCTAAAACCAAAATTCTTCCGCAACAACATAGGTGGTTGTTATAATCAAAACTACACCGATTGCAAATATGAGAAAAAGGGCCAATTCAAACAGCCATGAATAGTTAGATCTAAAACAAGAAGAAGAAACCAAAATATAAGACATTGAAACAAAAGCGTCAACCACAGAAAGAGGAATCAGAATGAACATTATTATTGCTACTCTTGAATATGTCCTTGAGATTTTTTTACCAAAATATTGGCGTCTTTGACCTAACGAATATCCTAGGAAAGCTAAAGCCAAAGACGCAATACCCAAAGTTCCTCCCATAATGTTTTTGGCAACATCGTTCTTGGCTATCAAAGTCAACTGATTAAGAGCAAAAATTATCGGGAAAGCAATCACTAAAGTTATAGTTACCATAATGATTCCAAAAAAAGCTAGAAGTACAAGCATCCAATTCATTTAATGGAAGTCACCTTATGAACAAATCTGTTTATTCAAGCTAATAGTGTGATCTAATATTTTACATTTCGTATCCACAGGGATTTCTATTTTATTTGCCGAATGAATAAAGGTTCACTAATTCAACATTCACAATATTATTCGATGAAGGGACTTTGCATTATCTCTTTTTACTGAATATTTTCACTCGCACGCGCATTAAGCCTCATCCAAACCATGAACTCTTATGTAACACATTGATGTTACGGTCGAGAATTTTGACACAATCTCTGAATTACTCATATCAATTCTTAAAGGTTAGATCTTTCGCTTTCTTTCCCTCACATACTTATTGCCAACCACTCGTTTTCCAGTATTGTATTCTTGGACTTCGATTTCTTCTGGTCCAAAAGGTTGCTTCAGGTCTATTTTTATGCCGAATTTCAAAAGATATTTTGGGAAGCAAGATAAAGGAAAAGATTGACGAGTTCGCAGAACAGGAAGATATGGACAAACCATTTTATTTTAATCTCTTTTCGAAGGAGATTGTCTTCACAGCTTCTCTTCTGCAATCAATTTATACTTGGCTTGGAGGAAAATGGGAAGAAATCGCAGAAATAATAGCCACCGAAAATTTTCCAAAAGTTGAAAGACGATTTAAACTGCACGGTGAAATCACTCCAAAAGAACAACCGACCATAGAACTAGTGGTTAAGGCTTATGTGCCAATGTATAATCCTCTACAGCTTTTTAAGTGCAAGAAATGCAGATGCGCCCACGTAAGAGTTATAATGTGAAAATAATCAGTTCCTTTGGGGTTTGAGATGATAGAAACAGAAAAGCAAGGAAATAGGAAATCAAGAGATACATTAGCGATATGTAGCGTCTTAGTCATTATGTTTGCCATTACTACCATGTTGTTTTACGTGGAAATAGGAAATCTTAGAAATCTTAACAATGAATTACAAGACCAAAAGAGCAATCTGCAGAATGAACTAAACTCTCTTAACATAACATATCGTTATTACGTGTCAACTCACAGCCATAGCAATTCGGAGTATGATAACTACATAGCAGACCATCAGTATACAAACTCGGAATATGATGACTACGTTGAAAGCCATCAGTACACAAACTTAGAGTATGAAGATTATGTAGCGAACCATCTATATGCAAATGCAGAATACGAAGAAGCATGTTACTCCTTTTATTATTTTAAACCAGAAGGACAAAAGTTTGGTGTTTACGATTTGGATGCTGAGCTTTTCGCTTTGAGTTGGAGCGAACCATATCAAGCTGGCGTATTTGACTGTAGTGAAATGAGTGCTTGTTTAGAGTGGCATCTGGAGAATAGAGGATGGCATGCTAAAATTTACGTTGGAGACTCCCCATTTGGCTTCGGGAGACACGCATGGTTGATTGTTGAAACCAGTGAAGGAAAATATATGCCAGTTGAAAGCACAACTCTCAAAGTTGTATGGTGGTCAGACCCGAATTTCGATAACTACTGGGAATGTGACCACAAATTTGAGACAATTCATGATGCACTAGATTATCAGGAAAGTGGATTTGATTGGTGGGAACTAGGTTTTTCCCCTTTGGATTATGACTAGCCCGCGCGAATTTTATATATCTCTCTCATAAATGTAGTTGAACACAAAATGCCGAATTATTGGTTAATTACAACTTCTCCAGAGAATTTCAAGGTTGACAAAGAAACCTCAGGTTTTACTGTTCAGGGACTGAAAGAACGCCAAAAAAAGACTGTAATGAAATTCCAACCAGGAGACAAAGTTATTTACTACATAAATCAGATTTCAAAGTTAGGCGCTATAGCCACCATAACGTCAAAGTATTATTATGACAACAAGATAAAAATCTGGACTGACGAAGACGAAATTTGGCCTTCGAGAGCAAAGAGCAAACCAGAAATCGTTTTGGAAGATGATGAGTTACTTGACATCAAGAGGCTGATTAAACAACTAGCCTTCATCAAAGATAAGGTTCACTGGTCGCTTTTTGTCCGTGGCAGCGTGAGGCAAATCCCCGAGGAAGATTACTTGCTGATTGAATCTGAAATGCGAAAGATACTTTCTCGAAAACCTGCAGCCAAAAAAGCAGAGCCAATCAAAAAAAGTTTGAGAACTGAGAAAGACTACAAAGAAGCCATCATGAAGCTCTCCTTAAACTCCAAGTCCTTACACGACCGAATCGGTGAAATGCTGCAAACCGTTGGAAGCTGGACCGGATTTAACACCAACACAAGACTCAGAATTACCTCAGAATCAGCTTATCAACTCGATGTAGCTTGGCTTTCAGGCAAGAACCCTGAAGTTGCTATTGAAATTCAGATGGAGGGCAACCTTGATTCCGCAATTCGTAAGCTCAGAGAGGCCAGAGAATTCAACTACAGAAAAGTGATTCTAGTTATTGAAGAAGAGCAAATAACTCGGCTCAATGCAGTATTACGATTTGACCCGATTCGCAACTGGATTGATGCGTGGTCAATACAATCTGTATACGAACTTTATGCAAATGGCCAAAGATTCTTCGAGTTGTATGACAAATTGAAAGAGGCAAGGTATATAGAAAGAAAAGAACTGGAATTAATCTAACAAAGACACACCAAAACTTTCACTCTCCTCTCTCACCTATATGCAAATGCGTTTTAGCATCAGCCTTATTTTCGGTAAGAGCAGACAGGAGAATCGGGTGAGAACAATCTTGGTTCAAGAATCTATTACTCGAAAGCAGGACAAAGTAAACGCCGTCAAGCTGGCCATCCATGAGGCAAGCAGGGTAAAGAACAAAAATGAACTAATCAAGAGACTTGGCCGCATCCAACGCTTGGCCAAACAGAATAACTATGCTGAAATAGATAGACTGCTGCAAGAAAGCTACGTCTAACCACCTCAACAATCTCCTTTTTCAGTTTTAGAGGGGCACTATGTTGGTTAAAATCTACACTCGCATCATAAAGAAACGCTACCTCAACCAAAAACGCATCTACAGGCACAGATACGCCGACCCCCCCCCCCTCCCCTCCCCCCCTCCCTATTTTTGTTCTAAGGACCTCTCTAACAGAGAAACTGTTCTTGCCAACGCAAAGTATTGTTTTAAAGCGAGCCGTATGTTCTTATGTTGGAACTAAGTGGTGACTAAATGTCTTCATCTATGTTAAGCCACACAATTAAGAGAACAAGTAACCTTCTTAAATCGGGTGCTTCTGACCAAATCACCGAGTATGAGAACCGCCTTCAACCCTTGCAAACACTCTACGACCGTTTGCTTTCTAACCTTATTGTTTCAAGCTTCAGCTACGAGGAGGCTTACGAAACAGCCCGGAAATTCTGGGGTTCTACTCAGGTTCGCTTCGCAGGTATAGATGGCACCATGTACTCTCGTCCCCTCTTCGACCTCGTAATCTTCTTCGGCGGCGCTTACGCCTCAACTGGCACCATAACTTTCAAGCCGAACTCCAAACCAGCAGTTCAATACGACGCAAAGACCATCCAACAAGGTGCAGGAATCTCCAGCGTCATCCCCGTCTTCATAAGCGAAGTCCCAGAAATAGACCAAACTTTCTTCAGTCAAGAACAACCAGACGAAATAGCCCTTAACAAGCCACTACAAGACAGCGCCATCATAAACAACGCAACCATCGCCAACTGGATAATGACCTTCGCCGAATACTACCTCGCGTACAAACTCGCCACCGACCCAAACCAAGACATACGCATCATCCTCTTAGACAGAAGCTTATCCATCGAACGCGCCAGCCTACTCTACGACACTTCAAAAAGAGACCTCTGGAAAGCCAAAAGCAACCTAATAGGCTACAAAATAGACAACACACCCATTGACGCCAACGACTTTGCCTTAGGCAGACATCACATCCGAAACCCAGCCCTAGGCGTTCCACCAGCAAGAGCAGACTACCTCCGCTACGCCATCATCAACATAATCCAACAGAAAAGCCCCGTCTCCAAGAGCCAAATTCTACAAGAACTAGGAATAGCAGACGAGAAAAGGGCTAAAAGAGCTGAGAGATACCTCAAAAAATCAGTAAAAGAAGAAATCCTAACAAAAAGAGACAACACATACAGCATCAACCCAAAATACGCAACAACATGGACTAGACTACAAAAACTCGTAACAACCCTAGGAGACCTCTTCTTTTACACCCAAAAACTAGAAACTCAAAACGCCAACCTCATGAAAATAAAGAAAAACGGAAAAAAACATTGGCTCACAACGCTCGACATTGCCTTCCTCACCCTCTTTACCTTCCACATGCTCATAGAAGCATGCTGGAAAAACAAAATCCTCCTCATAGGCATAACAAAAGACACTGCAGCCCGAGACATGAAACGCCAACTAATCCCCATCCTCAACAACGAAGGCATGCTAAAAGACACAATCACGCCGGAAACATACGAAAAACTACCGAACACCGACCGCATGATACTCCAATCAATCAGCCTATTCAACCCTGAAAAAGTCAAAGTCCCCTGGAGCCTAATCGAATACGATTCAGCCTTCCGCTCCATGGTCCCAGACCCGCAAACCAGAAAAGGTTACGTGTTGGGTGCCATAAAAAACAGGATAGGCCTTGAAAAAACCTTTCTCAAAACCTACGTGCAACTCGCCCAAGCCAAAAAAGACCGCCTGCTCCGCAGCAACGTCCTTCTCACAGACCGCCTCGTCTACCCAGAATTCGATCATAAGCCAAACACCACAGTTCAATTTTGGAACGAGTTCGGAAGCGCAAAAGAACCCGTCGAAATAATACTCTACAAAGATAAAACTGTCCCAAACCAGCTCCAAAACTTGACAATGACAATTCTCATCGCTATGACCCCGCCGAGCATACCTGAAGCCTTCGGACACAACAAACCCCTATTCATCGCCGACAAAATCGCCAAATGGCACTACGGCCAATTCAAACGCATCGCTGATACCACTGCAAACTGGATACTCAACAACCATAAATTAAGAAAGTTCGTATTCTACATGAGTACATTCCGCGAAAGGAGAACAGCAATTGAAGCCACAAGAAGAGAAAACCCATAATCAAACATACTTCACCAACTTCAACGGCAGATTCCACGCCCGCCTAAGCCACGTCGTCCCCCGCCAATTCGGCATCGTAAGTGAATCCAAATTCACAGGAATAAGCGCCCGCTACCAAGCCCGAATCAAAGTAGAATACCAGAAAGACCTCATGGGCCTCCTCGAAGAAGGCATGCTCTTAGCAATCCCAAACTTCAAACAAACCGAACCCAACACCCAAAGATACACACTCATGGAAATCAGCAGAGTCTGGCCAGAACACTTCGGCCTACGAGGCCTTTCAGATCATGGATACTACCCCATGCAATTTGAAATCATAGAACAGTCAGAAGCCGACTGGCAAACCAACGACAAAGCCACCATGATCATCCAAATCAGCGCCATCCCCGTCAACTACGACCTCACCCTCTGCTCCAGCGGCGAATGCAAATTCACAAAAGGCTTCAGCTACCCCATCGTAGCCAGCCCTGCCAACATCCTCAACAGCATCATGATAAACCGCATGTACAACCAAAAAATCACCCAAAAACTAGGCGTAGACCCAACCAAAACCACACCCGACGCTCACCGAGACCCCCGACTAGGCATAATCAAAATGTTCCAAGCCAGCAAAACAACAATCCCAATATACATAGACTTTGAAAACCTTGTCCGCTACCACTTCGGCGTCTTCGCATTCACCGGCGGCGGCAAAAGCAACCTCATGTCAAACATCCTAAGACGCATCCTCCTCCACACACAAGACACAAAAATCGTCATCTTCGACATAAGCTGCGAATACATCTTCCTCCTCCTCGACATCCTCTCAGACCCCACAATCCCCTCAAAAGTCATCCTTGAACACAAAATAGAATCCCTAGAACAATTCTTCAACTCAGTCGTCAAACCCAGAGAATATGAAACCGACCAAAGAATCAAAACAGGACTCAAAAAAATTATGGACCAAGCCAAGCTATCTTACTACACCAAACCCAAACAGAAAGTTCCCACATACAGCCAATTTCTTGAAGAACTCGAAAACCAAAGAAAAAACAGCACTGATAAACCCCACTACATAAACGCCATAGACAGAATCAGCGACACCATCCTAGAATACGTCGAACAACACGCCCTCAGCGAAAACCAAGAAGTCGACAAACAATTCATAGAATACATAGAGCCCATAGCCCGTGAAGTAGTCCAAACGTTCAAAGTCCACGAGAAAAGCGGACTTTACGCATGGGCAACCACCCGCAACGCCCTCACAGAAGTCATAAAGAAAAGACAAGAAGAGGAACAGAAAGAAGGCGGACTCACAGCTGAAAAAATCCGCAACCTACTAGAAGGCGAAGGAAGAATCGTATGCATCTCCATCTCAGACCCCTACACGATAAAAGAGCTCATCATATCCCTCACACGCAATCTCCTCACCCGCCGAAAACGCAGATTCCAAGTCAAACCCTACATCCTACTCGTCTTCGATGAAGCCCAAGAATTCATCCCCGACTTAGGCGGCTCCGTAGGCATAGACAAAAAATGCAGCAAACAAGTCGAAACCCTACTAAGACAAGGAAGAAAATACGGCTTAGGCGTATGCATCGCCACCCAAAGACTGGCCTACCTAAACACCAACGCCCTACAACAGCTCCACACCTACTTCGTTGGCACCCTACCTCGCCCCTACGACCGCACCCTCATCAGCAACACCTTCATGATAGACCAAGGTATCCTCGAAAAAACACTCGAATTCGCACCAGGTGAATGGCTACTATCAAGTTACATAGCTACAGGCATAGAAAATGTCCCCATATTCATCCAAGCAGATAACGCTGAAAACGAACTTGAAAAATTCCTCTCAGCCTCCATCCCTCAAACCTAAGCCAACACAGCAGGCAAAACGGTAACTCAAAATGACCCAGCCAACTTCAAACTCGTCTACCGCAAACCTCACGTTCGTGGGCCACGTATCAATAGACAAAGTAGAGAACATGAATGGAACCAGAACACAGCCAGGTGGAGGCGCATTATACGCCGCAATCGCCGCAAAAGCCCTGAACGTAAAAACAGCCATAATAACCACGGTTGGAAAAGATTTCTCCTTCACAAACTGCTTTGACGGCTTAGATTCCACGGGCGTAAAAACATTTAACATGCCCTCAACCAGATTCTTCATTCGCTACAATAGGAACTGGGAAGCAAAATACATCGAAGCACACGCTGGCGCTGGAGCCAGAATAACCTCCTCACAAATCTCCTCAAGACTTCTCAAACCGCAAAGCATGATACATTTATCCCCAATGAAACCCGCAAAGGTCACTAAGATAATAAACGACATAAAACAGCGTTCATCTGACGTAAAAGTATCAATCAGCACCTGGATAGGATACACAAAAGAACCGAGAAACAGAAGACTACTCAAAAAACTTGCCTCACAAGCCGACTTTTTCATGCTCAACGAGTTCGAGGCAAAAGCACTCACCCAATCCAGTTCCCTCTCGCTTGCCCTAGAACGAATAAAAGCCCAAAAACTGATAGTAACTATGGGAAAACTAGGTGCAATAGTGAGCGGATCCGAAATTGAACCGCAAATGATTCCAGCCTTAACCATTCCAACAGGCAAAGTGATAGATACCACAGGAGCAGGAGACACGTGGAATGGTGCCTTCCTTGCGACGTACAAAACAACCAACGATCTAATGAAGTCAGTGACCGTTGCTTCAATAATCTCAAGCATAAAATGCTCACGATGGGGATTCAAATCCTTACAGAAACTGATTTTTCAAAAGCCCTCAGATGTAGTTGAATATGTACTAGCACTTAGGGAAGGAAGCATACAGAAAAAAATCACAGACTTCCCTACGTACCAGCGAGCATGAGAATATAGGAATAAGCAGCTAAGATAACTAAATTAGCATAGAAACCTATGTCGAAGGTTGTTGCAGCCACATTTCGATCTGTCGCGAAACCCGCTTCACCAAAGAACCATAAACGAGGGGTACATGCTTTTTTATTAGCCAAGAACACAATAGCCTGACTTAGACAACCTTGAGAAGATGAATTAATTGCCTTCCACGAAAAAACCAGAAATCAAACCCGCCTTCAAATTGTGGTTCGAAATCAACGGAAAATACATATTTGGAGAAGGAACCTACAATCTTCTTGAAAAAATCAGAGAAGAAGGCTCACTAAGTGCTGCCGCTAAAACATCAGGCATGTCTTACCGTTACGCTTGGGGCCTCATTAAAGACGCAGAAGAGCATCTTGGAATGCCAGTGGTTAGAACTCAGAGAGGTGGAAAACATGGAGGTAAAACCGACCTAACGAGGATGGGACTTTCGCTAGTTACAAACTACAAAAAGTTGAAGAAAGTTATGACTGATGTTTGCAGGCTTGAATAGACCCTCCATTTCATCAAATGAACAAGTTGGCGCCAGCAGACCAGAATTCCGCCTCCACCATTCATTATTATTATTTCATTACCCTAGATAGTGCCAAGATATTTTCCTCGAATCTGAGTGGTTCAGAAATCCAATGGCTTAGAGCAACGTAAAGTTTCATCCCACGATAGTTAACACCTAACTAAATCTCACGAAGACTTAACAGAACCTATCATCATATGTTCAGCGTTCTCTTGTTAATAGGATATCCTTGCTGAGTAGGGTAGTTCGCCTAACACTTTTGTCGCGGCTTCGGCAACCTCTGTACGGTATTTATCCTCAGTGTACACGCGAATAACATTTATGAACCCTCTTAATGCTTCGAAAATTTTGGAAATTTCACTGAGGCGTTGAGGAATCCTTTTTCCGTCCCTAGTCTTGTGGAAGACGGGGATTTCCATGGGTTC
>JAGLZW010000029.1 GCA_023131225.1 Candidatus Bathyarchaeota archaeon
ATTTCTTCAGCGCTGAAAAGATTTGAAACTGTTTTGTCTTTGACATGGAAGGTTTGGTCGTAGGCGCATTTGAGCAACTGCCGCCTTTCTAGGTTTTTCATGATTTTGCTGGATTTTTTGCACAGTTTCAGCATTGTCCAGACGGTGTAATCGTTTAGGGCTAGGTATTCTTCGGGTGTTTTGAAATTGATTAGGTTTAGTTCGTCTTTTGCTTTTTCCATGGCTGTTGCGAGCATTATTTGGGCGGCTCTGCTTACGCGGTGGAAGTAGATGCTTTTGAAGGATTCTATCCGGGCTAATATGAAAGATTCGAGGGCGGAGAGAGCACCAGAGTCGACTGCTATGTTGTCGTTGAGGACGTCTAGCATGTGGATTATGCGGAAAACGTCTACGTTTCCATATTCTGCGCCAGTATGGTAGGAGTCTCTGACGATGAAGTCAAGCTTGTCAACGTCAACGGCGCTTTGGATTATTTGGTCCATGAACATTTTTCCTTTTAGGTGTAGCGAGCCTGTAGCGAGTTTTGCTACTGTTTTTGCGTCGTATCCTGCTTTTTCTAAGATGTCACTTAGTTCAGATTTCTGAACTATCCAAACGGTCATTTCTTCGTGAGTTTTATCGAGAAATTTCTCAAGTAAATGCTCAAAGACATGTGAGAATGGCCCGTGTCCTACGTCGTGAAGTAGAGCTGCGAAGTGAATCGTTTGAGCTTCTTCTTTCGATAGGTATTGAGAGAGGTTGGAGTTTTCTGTCAGTTTTTGAGCTAGGTACATGGTGCCGATGGAATGTTCAAAGCGGGTGTGGTTGGCGCCCGGGTAGACATATTCCGCGCCTGCGAGTTGACGAAGTCTGTGGAGACGTTGCATTGGGAAGGAATCTATAATATCCCTCTCTGTCTCGTTTATGTAGACGTATCCGTGAACCGGGTCTTTTATTTCGCCCCAGCGTTGACCCATGAGTGTAACGCTCCAATTTTTATCTTAGTTATTACTATTTAAGCAGTCAGCTTTAGAATCAACAATGCTAGGCAGCAGAGGATTGATTTAAGTGGCGGCAGCTGAGCGTCATGGCGTGTTCATATGCGTTGAGGGCATCGATGGCAGTGGAAAGACCACTCAAGCACGCCGCCTTGTAAAAACTCTGACAAGGAAAGGTTACGATGCCGTCTACACCACTGAACCAAGCAAAGGCATCTATGGCAATATAATAAGAAAAAATATACTTCAAGGAAACATCCGTGTTCCAACAGTAGTAGAGGCTGTGCTCTTCGCAGCAGACCGTGATTATCACATCGAAAACGAAATAAAACCACTTCTCAAAGCAGGAAAAATCATAGTCTGCGACCGCTATGTTTACTCTTCCCTCGCGTACCAAGGAGCAGCAGATGTCAACATAGAGTGGATAAAAGAAATCAACAAGCATGCTATCAAACCTGACCTCGCAATTTACATCGACGTACCACCAGATATCGTAATCAACCGCATCAAACGAAGAAAAACGGTTATGGAGACACTTCAGACACAGAGGGATGTTAGAGAGCTCTACCTAAAGCTGGTGGAGGATAAGCAGCTTATAAAGGTCTATGGAAATGCCTCAATAAGAGAAGTGGCACAAACAATCGAAAACATTGTTTTGAGGTTTCTAGAGAAACGTTAGATTGTCCTCGTATCTTCAAGTCTTAGAGCAACAGAATGCCGGTCAGTCAGTTTACTCCTGATATGCACCGTTAAAAAGCCTATCAAATCTTCAACATGAACCCGTTGCGGTCCACGCTCATAAGAAATCAAGAACTCCATATAATTCCTTCCAAACGCAAACCGCATCAGATAATAATCAAACTTCAATGGGGCACGTTTCCCTAACTTATCAACAATGTGATACTGAAGAACGCATAAAAAATCCAGAAAAATCAACGCTTTCCCAGCGATTTCGGCTTCCAACACAGCTAACTCGCTTTTATCCAGAAAAGTGAACACATTGCCGTCTCCAACGCCGAACTCAAAATCTACCTCGCATTCTGCTGGAGAAGAATGAGCTATTTCCTCAAGCCTACACCTTTTTTGGTTTAGCCGATGAAAAACCGACACTATCACCTGTTGAACCTTCTTCGACGAAGCTCTGTAAGAAAAACGAGCGACACCGTGAATAATCTTTGGAAAGTTCTCGTAACGCCCCAACATGCTTGACACTTAGGTTTCCTTCAGTTTCTTTAACCTTTCGAGATTCTCCAAAAGCGAAGCTAAAGCCGCATTAAGCTTTTGCAGCTCCTCCACATTCTCCTCTTCCCTAATCCTCTTTTCAACAGCCTGTATCTTCACTAGTATCGTACTCTCAAGAGCGCTTAACCGCACCTGACTCGTCACCTTTTCCGCATTTTCACCTTCTTTCACGACAATGACGCGTTTTTCACATTTGGCGCACCACAGCTCCCCGCCTTTAAACCTAAACAAGGGGGACGCACACGCTGGACAAGCAAGCTCCGTAAGCGTGGCGCCTTGCTTTAGCATGTCAACCATGTGTTGAATGTCACTGGACTTCTTAGACAAGTTTAAAACCTCAAATAGTAATATTACTGCTGGTTAATTTGAGGCTTGCTCTCAATTTTGTCGAGTGGAGGCACAGCTTATGGTGAGTAAGAAGAAATTAAAGGAATATGAAGAGAGAACGGGACAAGCTATGGTAGTGCTAGGTCAGATTTCTGAAGACACAACAACTCCACGGAACATAAGGCGGGCTGCCAAAGAGTCGATGGCGACACTTCAGAGTGGAGAATTAACTCCTGCTGTGAAGGCTTCAAATGCGATTTCTATTCTTGACGAGATTCTTCAAGACCCAAACATGCCGCCTTATACTCGGGTTAAGCTTTGGAACGTGATGAGCCTTTTAGAGGCCATCAAAGACTAGTGGAATGCAAAATTCATGGAGCCAGAAGCTTGAGAAAACCTGTACTTGCGGGTTTTGTTAGTGGACAAACTAAATTTTATTCCCGAATTTGAAAGACACTAAAGATATATTGTAGTTAGGCTAGTCTGGGAATTAATCACTTCTATTCTATTAAGCCGATTTTCACAACGTATTACTAGATTTGTCAATAATAATGTTCTTCATTCAAATCATTTTTCTCGCAAAGGCTGTCAATTTCTGGAAGCACTATGGAAAGCTCTTAATTGCGCGTGCACAAGGCATATTTAGAAAAAGGCTAACTGCTTGTTCCTACATATCAAAGGGGGGATTAAATGATAGCCTACGAGGGAACCTTCGATAATCTTAGTGGTAATACGCCCAAGGAACCAGATGTTTTAAAAATAGTGAAAGAGGATATCCTAAGAATATTAGGTGAAAGAAGTAAGAAGACTTCATTAGAAATTATGGAAGATGAAATTAAGGTCGCCCATCCCCTTATATCTGAAGCACTTGAAGAACTTGAAAGGGACGATTTAATAGCAATCCAAGAAAATTTTATTTCACTAACTGAACTGGGACAAGAAAATGCAAAGAATATTTTAGATAAATATTTTGTTCTTGAGGATTATCTTGAAAAAACAGGAAGCAAAATTGGAGCACATACTGCAGCTAACATTCTTGAACATTACGTTTCTGGAGAAGTTATTAACAACATAAAGAAGTTGTCAACCTTGAAAAAGGAAGGTGTTCCTCTAACAAAACTTGAACTTAACAAAGAAGGCATGATCACCGACATCACGTTTTCCGATTATGGATTATTCGAGAGAATAGTCAGTATGGGGGTATTTCTAGGGGAAAAGGTAATAGTAACAAATGAAATTCCTGATGGCATTGTTGTGAAAATAAAAAACAAAAAATTTGCCATGGACAAAAATATAGCAAAAGAGATTAAAGCGGTGGAATATGAATAATCTTAAAATACTTTTGATTGGCCAGCCAAATGTAGGGAAGTCTTCGTTACTTAATGCACTGGTTGGTCCAAGAGTTACAGTATCCAACTACCCTGGAACTACTGTTGAGATAACAAAAGCCAAAAAAAGTTTTGACAAAATAAGAATAGAGTTTGTAGATACTCCTGGAATATACTCTATTTCCGACAGAAGTGAAGAAGAAAAAGTAACTGAAAGGGCTTTGTTTGAAGAAGAAGCTGATGGGGTAATAGTAATTGCTGATGCGATCTCTCTTGAAAGAAGCCTTTATATGGCGTTGCAAATACTAGAAGCCCAAATTCCCACTGTTCTAGCTTTGAATTTTGTAGAAGATGCTGAAAAGAAAAGAATAAGAATTGACTGTGAAAAACTGAAAGGGATTCTTCATGTTCCCGTTGTTCCTGTAAACCCTTTAACAAAAAAGGGAATAGGTAAACTTGTGGATTCAGTTGCAGAAATTAAAAAAATATCGAAGAGGGCTTTCACTCTTGAATATAATGATCATATAGAAAACGCCATAGATGAAATATCCTCACAGATGAAAGAAACGTCTATACCGAGTAGGTTCATAGCAATAAGAATTTTAGAAGGAGACGAAGATTTTTATGAGTTTTTGAAGGATGAAAGAATCGTTGCAGAAGTCAGAGAAAGTTTGGAAGAGCACCCAAAAACTGCAGAAGATATAGCAATAACCAGATATGGTACAGCCTCATTTATTGCAGCAAAAGTTACCCGAATAATTCCTTTAGAAAAAGAAAAGGAATTACAAGACGAGGTTGACGGAGTTCTCCTGCATAGAATTTGGGGTCCACTGACTACAGGTTTATTCCTTCTCGCTATATTTGGAATGATATTATATCTTGGCAACCTGATACAAGGTGTTCTTACGAACTTTACAGAAAGCCTTTTATCCTCCCTTACTACAGCGGAGCATTCTATTCTTACTATAGTATTAGTTAATGGTTTAACTGGAATTACAATTGGTGTTTCCATTGCTTTGCCTTATGTTTTCTTGTTCTATTTGCTCTTAGGCTTATTAGAAGACATAGGTCTTCTTTCCAGATTTACTGTTAATGCCGAATGGTTTTTGAAGAAAATGGGTCTCCCTGGGAAATCATTTATTCCATTGGCATTAGGCTTGGGTTGCACCGCACCAGCAACTAGAGCTACCAGAGTTTTGTCATCTGAGAAAGAACAATTTCATACCGCCTCATTATTTGCTTTTGTACCTTGCTCCAGCAGGATCGCCATAATAATGGGTATAGTCGGTTTTTATGGAGGTATTAAGTTGGCTCTTTCTGTTTTCGCTACTTCGTTTGTTGCTGGTCTAATCTGGGCTTTCGCAATTAAGAAAGTTATTCAGATAAAGAGTGAACCCTTGCTCTTAGAACTACCCCCTTATCGGAAACCCTTGATCCAAAATGTTTTTGCTAAAAGCTGGATTAGAATGAAGGACTTTGTGTATATAGTTATACCACTGTTGGCACTTGGGGGAATAGCTTATGGAATTTTGGATATATCAGGCCTTACCCAAATTGTAGTAGAACCCCTTTCGCCAATCACTACTTGGTTAGGATTGCCTACTATAACCATTATCCCTATGATATTTGGATTTTTACAAAAAGACTTAACTGGGGCAATGCTTTTGTCGGTTTTGGGCAGTAAAATATCTTTTGTTTTAACTCCTCTCCAAATTTATACTTTTGGTGTAGCAACTACCCTTGGGATTCCATGCATGATTGCTTTAGGAATGCTTATCAAAGAATTTGGATTCAAAAGAGCGATAATTTTAACAATAACGTCAACAGTCTACGGTCTTCTATTTGCTGGTTTAGCTTGGAGAATAATTTCAATTGTTTGAATAACATTCAGCAGTTTTGGCTTCTTGTCCTTGCTTCTTTTTCCACCGATGATAGACTCCGACTCAATTAACTCAAGGGCGAAATTGAAGGAACAGGATCATGGTTCCAATTCCAGCCATAATCATAAAGAATTGTCGGATAGCAGACCCGAATCCTACTTTTTGATGTAGTTCGGGGTATAAATCCGTTAAGGCAATATAAAGAAAACTCGCTGCTGAAAACGCCATAACGTAAGGAATAGCAGAACTCATAATCTCTAAAGCATAATAAGCCAAAATTGCTGCCGGTACAGTGCTTAAACTAGATAGAACATTCAACAGTAGGGCTTTTCTTTTTGAATAGCCGCCATGAAGAAGTATTGCAAAATCGCCTACTTCTTGGGGAATTTCTGCGCGATTATCGAATGCATGCATTATTACTCAGGTTCTGAGAGACGACACTGTTGACGAATCTCTTTTTCCTTCCATAGAGTCAACAGTGATTCATTAAGAATATATAAGCAGACTCTATCTCCTTCTGAGATTGATGGTGCATATAACTGCACTAAAACTGTCAGATTTTCACCATAAAGATAAAACTTCCCTGGGTTGTACCACACCACTTCTTTCTGTTCTTGGGCGTTTATCTTTCTGCTCCAGCCTCCCAAGTATTCATCCTCGAAATTCAGATATCTTTTGGGACCTTGAATATAGAGAAGACTTCCCGCCACCAAAAGGACTCTCCAACTAAGAATAGAAGACTAGAAAATTTCGATGCCAAACATTGCCACAAGTCCCAATGAATCTGGTTATTGAAGACTAAATGTTCTGAGCTTAAATGGTTTGTATCATGTTTAACTGATTATAACGCGCACGTATTCTTTGTACGCATTATCATATGCCCATAAACTGACTTTCGCGATAGCCCCACCAACTCTCAAATAAGAAAGGCTAGTAATGATATATAATTAAAAGACTACAAACGGTAACCGAAGGATTTCTATTCTCAATAATAAAGTTGCTCTGATTTTACTATTCTTTGAATATGTAGTAGACGTTCACAAACTGAAATAGTATCTATAAACTTTTATTATAGTTAGGCTATTTTGTGTAAGGTCTTTGGTGGATGGCTCTTGAAATATGACGTCGTAATTGTGGGTGCTGGGCCAGCTGGTATCTTCTCAGCCTTAGAGCTTATGGAAAATACGTCGCTGAATATTCTGATTCTCGACAAAGGCGTAGATCTTGAAAAGCGTAAGTGTCCTGCTAGTAGAGGGCTTGGATGTCTTAACTGTGATCCATGTCATGTTCTTCATGGTTGGGGTGGTGCGGGCGCGTTCAGTGATGGGAAGTTGACGCTTTCTACGGAGGTGGGTGGTTGGCTCGGCAAATTCATTACTGAGGAGGAGCTTCAAGGGCTGATTGAGTATGTTGATGGAATTTACACTAAATTTGGTGCTCCGAACAACGTTTATGGAGTTGACGTGAATCAAATTGAGGAAATTGAGCGGAAGGCGTCTCTTGCAGGTTTGAAACTGGTTCGACAAAAGGTTCGTCACATGGGGACCGAGAAGTGTGCTGAGACGCTTCGGAAAATGCGGAGTTTCTTGGATACTAAAGTGGAGGTGAGAACTAGGAGTGAGGTGAAGGGGCTTATTGTCAGGGATAAACATGTTGAGGGCGTTGAAACAGTTAGCGGCGAGAGGTTTTTTGCGAAGTATGTAGTTGTCGCGCCCGGACGAAGTGGAGCTGAGTGGTTGAAGTGTGAGGCTCAGGCTTTGGGTTTGAAAACGTTGAACAACCCTGTTGATGTGGGGGTTCGGGTGGAGGTTCAAGCTCCGGTTCTGGAGGAGTTGACGAGGGTTTTGTATGAGCCGAAGCTTTTTTACTATTCAAAATTTTTTGATGATGTTATCAGGACTTTTTGTGTTGCTCCGTATGGAGAGGTTATCACGGAGTCCTATGATGGTATTTTAACGGTGAATGGGCAGAGCTATTCGGAGAGGAGGAGCGCGAATACCAATTTTGCTATTCTGGTGAGCACGAGTTTTACTGAGCCGTTCAAGGAGCCTATTGCGTATGGTAAGTATATTGCGCGGTTGACTAACTTGTTGAGTGGAGGAGTTATTATTCAACGGTTAGGGGATTTGGAGGCGGGGCGACGGTCAACCGAGGAGAGGATTAGTCGCAGTACAGTAGTGCCTACATTGAAGAGTGCAACACCTGGGGATTTGAGTTTTGTTTTGCCATATCGGTACTTGGTGGATATCCGGGAAATGTTGGAGGCTTTGGATAGAATTGCGCCGGGGTTGGCTTCGAGGGATACATTGTTGTATGGAGTTGAGGTGAAGTTTTATTCGTCAAGACTAGAGTTAAATGAATGTTTGGAGACGCCGATTCATAACTTATTTACTATTGGGGATGGGGCGGGATTGACGCGAGGACTAGTTCAAGCATCGGTTTCAGGCGTAATTGCAGCTAGACAAATAGTGAAAAGACAAAAAGGGAAAAGCTAAAGACGCCCGCTCAGACACATCAAGCTGAGTACATGCTTTACAACTATACCAACGCTTCAAACGCCTAAGCAGCAAGAAACCTTTACTCAAATCTTTTCAATACTAATGTCCAGAAAGGAAACGTCTATTTTTGAATCGATACCAGTAAGAACATCTCTCAGAAACTGCAAACTACGCAACGCCCAGTAGGAAGGCACCGTTCCCAACATTGAACAAACAAAATTATCGTTTTCAACTAGACGTTTTGAAGCAACTCAAGCAACGCTAAAGCAAGCTTCTTACCCTTCTTCGTGATAGCGTACTTCTTCTTGAGAGGATCGATAGGAATAGCCTTCGCCAAGCCCAGTTGAGTAATTTCTATCATACGGGACCTATATGTACCGTCACTCAGTGTGAGATTATGTTTATTCATGTAGGTCTTGGCCTTCTTCCATTTTCCCTTGTCCAAAATCAAAAGAAACAGACAATCAATAGCGTGGTCTTTCTCAAGCATCTTTTTAATTGCTGCAATTTCGGAGGTTGTAAGGACCTTTGTAATCTGCTCTTCCAGTTGCTTCTCCTTTACTTTTTCTCCCATTGAAATCTCGCCTGTCATAGTTATTTGTTACTTGTGTATGTCTTTGTACTTAAAAGATTTAACCTATATTACGATATATGTAATAATACTGTGGAAATACAGTATAATTTTCGACAGTCATTTGCGCTTCCGAAAGATTTGAACCCCATCTACGATAGTGACGTATTCAAAACCAACTTCTACCAGCTTACAAGCCTCTTCAACAGTCTTTGCAGTTTTCACATGAAACTCATCGTTTATACCTTGGAACAAGGCGTGTTCAAGGTTGATGTATAGCATTGTTGATTTTATGTCTCTATATCCAAGCATTCGCTGGACGCAGATTATGTCCTTTGCCTTATGATATTCCGTTGTAGCTTTCCAGTTGCGTAGAGTGTGCAAACCTATTCTTAAGATTCTGGCGTTGTAGTTATCTTGCCAACGTTTTCCTTTGCAGATACTCGTGCAATCAAGTTTTCAGGTCAAGCGTTGCCCTCGTAACTTCTTCATCTAGGGGCTCCATTTTGAACCCTTTCTTCGTACACAAATGAAACATTTTAAGATTCCTTGACATAATGTCGCCGCAGACGCTTTCCAGCCCCATATCTTTGCCAATCTCAACTATGTAGTCAACTAGCTTAGACCCTAAGCCAAGCCCTTGCCACTGGTCTCCTACAACAACTGCAAACTCTCCAAGTTTACGACCTGGCTGTAGAATAAGTCGAGCCACGCCGATAATTTTTCTTTTCTTGCCCTCTTCAACTTCAGCTACTATGGCAATTTCTCGGTTATAATCTATGTTGCAATATCGGGTCAAAGTATCATGGGACATTTCTCTAATTATTTGGAAGAACCGGAAACGCATCGTTTCTTCAGAAAAGGATTGATATAACTCGTTGAGGAGGATTTCATCTTCAGGTTTTATAGGGCGAAGAACAACGGGTTCTCCATCTTTTAGTTTCCATTGAGTGGTGTACCTTTTTGGGTAAGGAGCAATCACTAGATGTTCGTAGGGTTGAACTTCAGCTGAAATTCTGTCGGTATCTATCACTATACGAGTGTCTACAGCTACAGCGTCGTCCTCGTCAACTATTAAAGGGTTTATGTCAACTTCTTTTATTTCAGGAAAGTCTATCACAAGTTGAGAAAACTTCACCAAGATTTCTTCAAGGAGCTTTATGTTGACACGGTGGTCATTTTTGTCGGAAACGAGTTTGTATATTGCTGTTTTCGCCATCAACCTTCTTGCGAGCACCTGATTTAACGGCGGAAACCCTATGCTTACATCTTTCAGTAACTCGGCAGCCACGCCCCCCATTCCAAATACAATGACAGAACCAAAATACGGATCTTTCTTAGACCCAATTAACAGTTCGTATCCTCTCTTCTTAACCATTGGTTGAAGTATTACACCTTGAAATTCTGCTTGGGGCATGTATTTTTTGACTTTCTGAGCCAAATCTTTAAAAGATTTCGCAACCTCTTCTTTTGAACGCACATCCAGAATAACTCCTTCAACCCTTGATTTATGAGTTATCTGCGGTGAGAAAGCTTTCATTACAACAGGGTACCCGATTTTTGAAGCGACGTCAACAGCTCCTTTAGAAGTTTTGGCAACTACAGATTTTATTGTTGGGATTTTATATGCTTGAAGAAATTGTTTTGATTCCGGCTCTGTTAAGACCGTGCGTCCTTCCTCAAACGCCTTTTGTAACACCTCTCTAAGAAATACTGGGATTGACAGCTCGATTGAAAGTTCTTCAGGGGTTTCATATAAAAGCTCTAAATTTTGCGCATAACTCCACATGTACACGAAAGTAGAGACCGCCTGTTCAGGGGTCGTAAAGGCTGGAATACCGTTCTTACGCAAAATTTTTCTTGCTTTCCAACAGCTATCTTCACCCATCAAGGAAGTGAGAATCGGTTTCGTAGTTTTCTTTGAAAGCTCCACTATCGCCTTTGCAGTCTCAACCGGGTCGGATGCTCCTTGAGGAGTATAAATAATTAAAAAGCCATCAGTGGCTGGGTCTCTAAAGCAGATTTCCATAACCTTTCTAAACCTATCAGTGGTGGCTTCCTCTAGGACGTCGATGGGATTCAATTTGCTACAGTAAGAAGGTAAAACTTCATTTAAAGCTTGGACAGTTTCATCGCTTAAAGGCGAAAGTTTTCCCCCCTTAGCTATCAAAGAATCTGTCGCCATAATTCCTGGTCCACCAGCGTTGGTGATTATTGTAAGGTTTGAACCTTTAGGATTCGGCTGCATGGCCAATGTTTCAGCACAATTAAAGAGGTCGCTTATCGCTTCAACACGGACGATCCCAGCTCTTTTGAAAGCAGCGTCGTAAATGGCATCTTCTCCGCATAAGGCACCGGTATGACATATGGCTGCTTCTGCACTTTCACGGAACCTTCCAGCTTTCACCACCACGATTGGTTTAGCTCTGGCAAAACCTCTTGCTGCACTCATGAATTTTCTCGCGTTCTTGATGGATTCAACGTAAAGCACGATACTTCTTGTTTGGGCATCAGTTCCAAAGTAGTCGATTAAATCTCCGAAGTCTACATCCAACATAGAACCCACCGAAACTACAACACTGAATCCTACTTGAGCTTCGGAAGCCCAATCCAAAACAGAGGTACACAACGCAGCGCTTTGCGAAATAAAAGCTATTTTTCCCAGGTTAGCTGCTCTGTTGGCAAAGGTGGCATTTAGCTTGATACTTGGGCGTATCACTCCGAGGCTGTTAGGTCCAATTATACGCATGTTATAACGATTTCTGAGTTCAAGAATTCGTTTTTCAAAGTTCTCTCCTTCTTCTCCAGCTTCTCCAAAGCCTGCTGAAATAATTATGATTCCTGAAACTCCTGCCCTTCCACATTCTTCTACAATTTGTGGAACAGTGTGCGCTGGTGTCGCCACGATTGCAAGGTCTATTTGTCGCGGGATTCGTTCTATTGTTGGGTAGGCGGTTATGCCATGCACTGTACGCCTGAAAGAATTAACGGGGTAAACTGCTCCTTTGTACCCCACCCCAATCAAGTTTCGAAGCAGTTTGGAGCCTACAGATCCTTCTTTGTCACTTGCCCCAACGACAGCAATTCTTCTCGGACTAAAAAGCTTGTCGAAGTTTTCGACGCCCAACCTCTGAAACTGCCTCCATTCCACAAAACTTCTCTTCACTATTTAAGAGCAGCTTCATCCTAATAAATTCCGTTTTAAGCATTGCACGCAAAGCAATTTGATAGGATTTCATATTTGTCCATTCATGCGCTCTTCCTGTTAAAAAAAGAAAGGGTTGAAATTGTGTGTCTGCGTAGCGCGCGCAGCGTAGGTTTCCCCTTCTTTTTCACTCCCACTCCATACTGACTTCTTATGCAGGTTCTTGCTAAATGTATGTTCGGCCCTCCAGCCAGAAAATGTGTTCGTAAAACATATGCATGTACTTATGATCCTGCGTTTCTAAAATCGGCTGATAGGAGGTGTGCTTCAGACAAAGTGTTAAATCTTATCAGACGATAGAATCATGAATGAAAGAGGTGAATTCGCTTTGGATATTTCCGAGTGGAAAGCCCGTCTGGAAAGGGAACGTGAGGAGAAAAACAGGTTTTTTATGTTAGATCCTCAATCACCTGTACCTCGTGAAGAACGTAGAAGTCTTGTTGGTAAGGGCCTCAGCTATTTTCCTCCAGATCCAGATTTACGCTTTGAGCTGGCACTTGACGAGCATGACGAGAAGAAGAAAATAATAGTAGCAACTTCAAAAGGTGGAGAACAAGAATTTATCCGTTGGGGCGAAT
This sequence comes from Candidatus Bathyarchaeota archaeon, assembly GCA_023131225.1. NCBI lineage: Archaea > Thermoproteati > Candidatus Bathyarchaeota > Candidatus Bathyarchaeota archaeon. The sequence goes on from JAGLZW010000029.1 coordinate 12,607, forward strand.
TCAAATTTGAAGTTGACGGGAAGCAATGTGTACTTCAGGCCTATAAGAGTGCCCGTGAAGAGGAAAGACTTTGGGTTCCTTTCAGAGATAAAACCTCAGGCAAGGAAACGTATGGTGCGGGTCGATACCTTGATGTAGAACAGGAGAGACACCGCACGGATGAAGGAAAATGGATTCTCGATCTCAACAGAGCATATAATCCATGGTGTGCTTACAGTGAAGCATACACCTGCCCTTTCATTCCTCCAGAAAACTGGCTGGAAGTACCGATTAGAGCTGGCGAGAAAAGTTATCCTTTCAAGAAAAAATAGTGAAGTTGGATGGCAAAGGACATGGTTTTGATTAAAACTTTATATATGAACTACTCTAATTGCCTCTGCTTCGCATTCTTGTGAGCAGTCTTTGCATCCTTTACAGTTTTCAAGTTTGACCGGATATGCTATATTATCTATAATTTCCAAAACACCATAGGCACAAGATTTTACACAATCACCGCATCCAACGCACTTGTCATAGTCAATACTCACTCTAAACCTCATGGTCAAATCTTGTTCAATCCTTTAGCAGATAGTGATGTCTACAACCGTAAGTTCAAGAGAAAGATTTAAGAACTGCGTTTTCTCCGTTTATTGGTCGGAGTAGAAGTAAGATGGCGAAATGTGATATCTGCGGTAAGAATGGAAAGGATTTATCCTTGTTGGGAGCCAACCACAAAGAGTTGGGGCACATCGAGGTGTGCTCAGAGTGTTGGGAGAAACTCTACGGTGAAAACGAATTTGTGGGCGGCAGCACAGGCTCAAGCAGCAGCTCTTGCCCGACTTGTGGATAACAATCTCTGAGAGACACCTCTCTAGCAAAGAAGACATCACCTTGCTATGTTGGAAAACTTTTGTCCTAATTGTGATTTTTTTCCGGCGCCTTAACCGTGATCTCTACATGTTGTGGATGTTTTCCTACACCTTTCAGGGTATCTAGAACTGCCATAACTAGATTTCTGATGATTTGCTGGGGAAATTTTCCTATTGGGATGTTTTTACCGTCTACTTTGAGCGTGGTGATGTTCGTAGCCAGCACTTCGCAGTCTTTTTTGGTGGCTTCTCCTTCTACGATTGCTTTCGCCATATCCAGGCAGGAGTCGTATCCACAGTGCTCGCAGTTTAAGCCTGGAAGACTTCTTAGGATTGATTTGACTAGCATCCCTTTCAATGCAGAGACCATCTCCTCAAAATCGTATACTGGTATGTCAGGAAACTTTGTCTGAAATCTTTCCTTTTCTTTGACACTGCCTGAAATTCTGCCTGAGACCATAACGACGTTTGAAATCTGTTTTATTATGGCTTGTCCTTCTTCAGCCGTATCTGCACATAAAATCTTGGAATATGAAGATCTCTTGTATCCCTCCACAAGTATTATTTCCGGTTCAACGTGAATGGCGTCTAAAGCTTTTTCAAGCGAGGGTTTTTTCCTTCTGGTTATGACTACTATCTCGTTCGGTGTGGAGGCTACTGTTACAACCGCTCCGGCTTCTAGATGTCTCCAAGTGTCTTTCTTAGCTGTGTCAAAAGACCCGCTTGTATGCTTGACTGTTGCTACACTGAAACCTTCGCTATTAAACCTATTAGTTAGCCGCTCGACTAATGCCGTTTTTCCTCTTGCCCTTGCTTTACTAACAACGCAGATAATCAGTGTCATTTTTCAACCCTTGACATAACAGAGGATGAACAATACGTATTTGTCGTATCTTTCTGCGAAAACTGAGAAACATCTGTTACTTTTCAACTATTTTGTGTACTTCTCCTTTCAACCATTACGCAGACTCCATGGACGACATCCATGCCGTTCTCTTTGCAGAAGTTTATCGCTGTTTCAGATTCTGACCCTGGTTGCATCCACACTTTCTTTATCCCAAGCTTCTTGCAAGTCTTAACCACTTGCTCTGATACTTTTGGTGGAACCACCAGATTAGCAACATCTGGCTTTTCAGGCAATTCCTCAAGACTTGAATAACACTTGTCCCCTAAAATCTCACCTGCATTCGGATTCACTGGATAAACCCTATACTCAGCTTTACGCAAGTCTTCATAAACTTGGTGGCCATACTTCTCAGGGTTTCTGCTGGCGCCTAACACTGCAAAAATGTTCTTCTTAACTAGAAACTCTCTAATCAGATTCTCATCCATACCTATTCCCCCTCCGCTTATTCTACAAACTCTACCTTATAGGGATTGTATTAGCTTTGCTTTCTACATTTTAGATTTTGCTTATTTCTCTTCGGTTTCTAATTCTGATAAGACTTCTATGCAGTCTGCGACTTGCGGTGGATTCAAGAACGAGGATGATGCCGAGGTATGTAGTAAATGTGGAGCGTCTCTTCATATATCTCGCGCCGAAAGAAGACGAAGTCGAAGGGAAAGGCGTGCAGAAGATGAATGCTTTGGTTTGCCACATAGCGGCGTAATTGTAGGTCTGCTCATTGGCATAATAATAATACTTTGGGAGCTTTCCCAACTGCCTGGGCTGCTGCCTGCAGATTTTGAGTTTTGGCCATGTATAATAGTCATTTTTGGTGTATTGATTGTCCCTGGGGTTTTGTACGGCTTTACCCGCAGACAATAACCTACCCTTCTTTTTCTGTTTTTTGCCGGACGCCTGCAACCGTTTTGCGCGCAAAAGAAATATTATTCGAATCTCCCAGCTTCGACAAAAAGAAAATCCAAAAGCCATTTTGATAAACTGTGGCGGCAAGAATGGACATTCCTCAGAAAATTTTGTATTCTTCTTTGCTTCCCTCACTTTGGTGGAAACATTAATTTATCTTTCGTCTTGAGTCTACCATCCTTAGCATGAGGCGTTCTTAACAGCGTGTCAGCATATTTTTCGATTTCCCTAGCCTCTTCAGCTAAATTGGCACTCGCTTGAACGATTTCGTGTGCACACGCGACAAGGGGGATATACTTTTCCTTGTCTTTCTCGATAAAGCACGCTCGAATATTGATTTCAGCAACTTTCTTTAGTAATTCATAGGCAGCCATCGCCTTGGCCTTCGCATACGGATTTTTGAAGCTTTGAGAGTCTCGAACACTATCGGTGTCAATTATTAACCTCGGCATAGAAAGGCTTGATCCGGTCTTTAGAGCTGAGATTAACTTGTCGATTTCTTTGAATACTAACCTGAAAATCCCGGTGCTTGCAAGAACTTTAATCACATTTGCGTTGAAAATCGCCATCTCTATTGGGTCGAGAAATTCTTTTCGTGCGCCAATGAGCGGATCGCCCATGATTATTGCGTAGCCTAATCCTTGTGCTTCCATCTCAGTTTTTACACGTTTTCCAGGTCCATCCGTGAAAACAATGGCAGGTACTTTCTTCTTTGATAAAACCTCTCTGGCTTTGGTCGGTCCAGGCGCGGACGTGTTTGGTGAAACGAAGAGCACAATGTCAGGGGTGAATTCAAAGATTTTTTTTATGGCATCTTCAATGGCTTCAACGTTCATTTTGGAACCAGTTGTCACTGTTCGCACTGTTATGTCTTTGCGGTCAGCTAATTCATCAAGAAGTAGTTCTAGTAGTGGGGCTGTTCCGATATTGCCACATTTAAAAACTCCTATCTTAACTTTGTTCAAGCAAACCCCAGCTTAATCAAGCTTATTCTATGGTCTATATAATATATATTGTTAAAGGCAACGTTAGAATTGCGACTATTCTTTTCTTGCTTGACGCTTCCTTGGAAATATTGCTGTTCGCTAGAGTCCAGCGCGTTCCATTATCTTTGGAACAATCCATTCAAAACCAATTGCCATGGTATGTATACCCGCAGCATTAGTTGTTTTCCTAATTTGCCTCAACATTTCTCCAAAAATATCAATGTTCACCTCGTACACCGCCTGTTTTCCGCCAGTCTTTTTAGCCTTGCGAATGGTCTCTTGAATTTCCTCCGGAACTTTTACACCTGGCACAAATTTGACCATCCACTTCATCATAGAAACAGATTTAAACGGAGCAATGCCGATAAGTATCGGAGTGTTTAGATAAGAAGCAGCATCTAAGAAGTTCTTAGCCTGCTCAACGCTGTAGACACATTGAGTTTGAATAAAATCTACTCCCAGCTTTACTTTTCTTTCGATTTTCAGAAGCTCAGGTTCTAACGGATCTGCATTTGGGGCCGCAGCGATGCCGATGTTGAATTTCGGGGGTTTTTCGATTTCGTTGTTGTTTAGGTCTACGCCTTCATCCATCATTTTTCTTAGCATGTATACGAAGGTAGCTGAGTCTAGGTCGAAAACTGGTTTGGCTTGAGGGGTATCGCCGACTGTTGTGTGGTCGCCTGTCAGGGCCAAGATGTTTTTTATTCCCAAAGCTCCAGCAGCCAGTACATCTGAAATTAAAGCCAAGCGGTTTCGATCTCGAGTTGTCATCTGATAGACAGCCTCCACTCCAGCCTCTTTTTGAATCATATAAGAGGGCACAAGTGCGTTCATGTAGCCAAATGCTGTGGGGTTATCAGTAATATTTATAGCAACCACGTGATCTTTCAAAACTTTTGCCCCTTCAATGACTTCGTTGAGACTTGTGGTTTTAACTGGCTCAAGCTCGCCTGTAAAAACGAATTTGCCAGCGTTTATTTGCCTCATTAACTCGCCATATGCCTCTCTCGTCATTCTGTTGCCTCCTCTTCTTCTGTTTCGCCACCGAGTTCGCGGGGATGCTCTGAAACTTGATAATCTCTTGGAGGTCTAAACTTTGTAAATAGCTCCAGACAGTTTCGCTCTTTCAAGCGGTTGTATATGAGAATCCACGCACAGTCATTCTTCCATCCGCCTACTTCACATTTGCCTTTTGTTTGTCCTCCACAGGGGCCGTTTAGTAGGCTTTTTGCGCATCGAGTTAAGGGACATATACCGCCTGTTTCGAAGAGGATGCAGTCGCCGCATGCTCTGCACATTTCATAGAATTTGTCTACTTTGGTGTCGTGCATCCCGAGGAATTTTGTGTCGTTTGCTGGGATAATCAGCTTCGTTTTGTAGAGGTCTGCGAGAGTTTGAACTCCAACTCCACAGCCTAGGCAAACAACTGCGTCATAGTCTTCTATTAAGGGATTAAGGGCTGTTGAGGTGATCTGTCGGTCGCATTGACGTAGAATGGATATAGCCTTCACGTTAGGTGCTTCTTCTCCTTTCACTTTTCGCTCCATTTCCAACAAAGACTTTAACACCTCTGCTTGTCTCTTGCCTCCTGCTTGAATTACGGAAGCGCATCCATCACAGCCTACGATTAGAAGACTCCCGAGGGTTTTCGTCATTTCAAAAATTTCTTTTAGCGGCTTTTGCTGAACTATAATCAACTAAGAGTCACTCCTTAGAGAAAATCAGTGAAAGCTGAATCAGTGATATAAAAATTCCTATAAGAGAACGCTGGGCATGCTTTTTGTGGTTTGTACGCAAGTTTAATATTGCTGTTTCCTTTCCTTTTAGCATTCTCTCTAAGACTAAAAATCCAATAACCAATGTAGGAGGACTTTGTTACGGCTACCATTTCTAAAACGCTTGATGAAAAATATCCCCCTTGCCGTAAAGCTTGCCCAGCTGGAATAAACGTTCAAGCCTACATCGCACTTATTGCTCAAGGAAAACTCAAAGAAGCCCTAGGAATTATCAGGAAATCTATTCCTTTTCCATCTGTTTGCGGCAGAGTTTGCTTCAGTCCTTGCGAAGATGCGTGTACTCGAAAAGACATTGACGAACCGCTCAGAATTCGTGCCCTTAAACGTTTGGTTGCTGACTACGAGTTTACTTCAGGGATTAGAGAAAAACCAAAGCCAGTACCAAAAACCCATAGCGAAAAAATCGCTATCATAGGCTCGGGGCCAGCAGGGCTTACTGCTGCCTACGAGCTGGCTAAAATTGGATATCCAGTAACAGTTTTTGAAAGTGCGTCAAAGCCTGGGGGTAGTTTAAGATTCTGCATCCCGGAGTATAGGTTGCCTGAAATGGTGTTGGATGCTGAAATTGACTATATTAGGGAAACTGGAGTGGAAATTCGCGTTGACACAACGATTGGTAAAGATATGACCATTGACGAAATTAAAAGACAAGGATACGACGCAATTTTCATAGCTGCAGGCGCTCACCACTGTATCAGCATAAACCTAGAAGGCGAAGAATTAGATGGCGTCTTTCATGCTCTCGATTTCCTAAAAGAAGTGCATGTTGGGAACCGTGTTGAGCTCGGAAGTAGAATTGCTGTTATAGGGGGTGGAAACGTTGCCATCGACGCTGCTCGGACAGTTAGACGCCTTGGCCCAAATGAAGTGACGATAATTTATAGAAGGTCAGAAAAGGAGATGCCTGCCCATCAAAAAGAGGTTGAAGAGGCAAAACTGGAAGGCGTAAAGCTCCATTTTCTCGCAGCGCCTAAAAAAATTCTTGGAAAAGATGGCAAGGTCATTGGAATAGAATGCACCAGGACTGCTCTGGGACTACCAGATGAAAGCGGTCGTAGGCGTCCTGTACCAGTAAAAGGCTCAGAATTTGTCGTTCCAGTTGACTCCGTGCTGCTTGCCATTGGTGAAATGCCTGACATTTCTTTCTTGCCCAAAGAAATCGAAGTGGCGAGAGGAAACAGAGTTATTGTAGACGAAGTTACGCTTGAAACAAAATCGCCCGGTGTATTTGCTGGCGGCGACACTGTCACTGGCCCCGCCTCTGTTATTGAAGCCATCGCTGCTGGTAAAAAAGCAGCAGTGTCTATTGACCGCTATATAAGAGGAGTTGACCTCAAGGCTGGGAGGACAAATGAGGTTCCTGAGATGACATGGGTTTCAGAGAAAAGCGTTTTGAAGAAAAAGCCGAGACAAACAATGCGTTGTCTAGCACCTGAGGAGCGAGTGAGTTGCTTTGAAGAGGTTGAATTAGGTTTGATACTTGATGCTGGACTGTTAGAAGCCCGTAGATGTCTCTTCTGTGGTCCCTGCTCAGAATGTTTAGAGATGGAAGAACTTTGCGAAGCAGATGACGCACTTGTAGATGAGGACAGATGCATCGCCTGCGCCAACTGCGAGAAAGTATGTGAATATGGCGCGATAAAAGTGGAAAAGTCTGTCGCAAAAGTGAACTTAATCCTGTGTAAGGGATGTGGGACGTGCGTTGTAGAATGTCCAGCAGAAGCGATCACCATGCAGAACTTTTCTGATGAGAAAATTTCAGCCCAAATAAAAGACGCTGCAACCTCATGGGCAACTAAAAAGGGACCTCAAACCTTAGCTTTTGTTTGCAACTGGTCCTACAACGCAAACGGGTTTGAATGGCCACAAAACACTCATGTTGTCCCAGTAAAATGCAGCGGCAGAGTTGACCCCCTACATGTCCTCCACGCTTTCATGCTTGGTGCCGATGGAGTTCTAGTTATAAGTTGTGACTCTAAAGATTGTCATTACGTTTTTGGAGGCTCCACTGCTGAGAAACGCGTCAAACAAATGAAAGAGTGGCTTCAAGCTGTGGGAATCGAGTCTGGAAGGCTACAGATGGAACGGTCTTCGGTGGGCAACGAAAAGCATCTCAGCGAAGTTCTCAAAAGTTTTGCAGCCAAACTGGAAAGCATTGGATCAACTCCACTTAAAGAAGCTTGAGAAAAAAAGGAGCCACAAAAAATTTCTTGCCTCTCCGAGAAATTTATGTAGATCCTGCCTTAAACAATAACACTCCTTAAGGGTTGAACATGCAGACTCGTAAGTTGGGCTTCGAGGAATCTTTAAAGAAAGATGTGGTTTCTAGTCGCCAATGTGTAGGCTGCGCCACTTGCGTAGTAGTATGTCCCTTCAACTGCTTGGATTATAACGAAGGACAACCGAGACTAGTGAAAAAATGTGAAACCTGCGGCATTTGCCCTCAAGTCTGCCCAAAATATGATTGGTCGTGGTCTAAGGCAGAAGAATTTGTATTTGAAAGACAAAAGGGGGAAAGTGAAGAGTTTGGCATCTATCGCCGTCTTATTCTAGCTCAAGCAACTGATAAGAAAGTATTAGAAAAGTGTCAGGACGGAGGTGCTGTCACTGCCATTCTTATTTACGCCTTGCGAGACGGCATAATTGAAGGAGTAGCCCTTTCAGGACTCGCAGCACACAAGCCTCTTTATCCCATGCCTAAACTGGCGACAACTCCGAAAGAAGTTTTGGAAAACGCCGGAACCCGCTACTCTTACTCGCCAAACATGTTAGCGCTGCAAGAAGGAGTGAAACAGAAAAAGAAGAGTTTGGCTTTTGTAGGCACTCCATGTCAGATTCAAGCAATTCGGAAAATACAGATGCTTCCCCTAAAGAAGTATTCCAACCCGCTACAATTCACTGTTGGATTAATGTGCACAGAAAGTTTCACGTACGACGGGTTTTTTGAAAAGCATCTCAAAGAAAACATGGGTCTCGACCTGAGCAACATTGAAAAGATGAACATTAAAGGGAAAGTTCTTGTCTCTCTGAAATCAGGCGAAGTAAAGAGTGTTTCCTTGTCTGAGGCAAAGCAGTATACTAGGGAGAGCTGCCATCTTTGCAGCGACTTCAGCGCCGAACTAGCAGACATTTCCGCTGGTGGCTTAGGACTTAGTGGCTGGACATTCGTAATTCTTCGAACTGAAAAAGGCAAAAAGATTTTTGACGGCGCGGTGGAAGCTGGAATGCTGAGAACAAGAGCGGTGGACGAGGAGCCTTTTGCGCTGACTCTCTTGACTAGGCTTTCAAAGAAGAAGCGAAAAAATTCTCCGAGAAGTTGACGCTTTTTCCTCCCTTTGGTGGCTGCAAAACGGTTTTAACCCAAAACATCCATTCTTAACGTATGAAGCACGTCTTGATAAAGGCATTTGACCTCCCCAGCGCTTGGTATCGGGCAGTAAATCTAGTCTATCGAGAAGGGGACACGTTTAGGGTTGAAAGAGGTTCCGAGATCTCCCTAACAAAGAAACTGTCAGTTACCCTTGAAATAGCTCACCCAGAGCATCGACCTTTGATCGATGAGAAGGCTCCGTGCGACATAAAATATGTTGAACAGGTTTACCTATCTTACCTCTTCCTCCCAGAAAAAAGCCCCGAAGAAAGCTACACCTACGGAGAAAGACTGAGGAAACCCGTTGATCAAATAGAGGAAGTCATAAAGAAATACAAAGAATTCAAAAGTGACAGACAAAACACCATGGTGCTGAGGCTACCCCAAGACCTAAACCTAGAGGCCCCGCCCTGTCTAACTATAATTGACACGGAAGTATCCGATGATCAACTACACTTCTTCCCCTACTTCCGATCTTGGGACTGCTATGCAGGTTTACCAGCCAATCTAGCTGGGATACAGATTCTAAAGGAACACATGGCCAAAGAAATAGGCGTAAAAACAGGTAAAACAGTCACCTACTCAAAAAATCTTCACCTTTACGAGAGACAACTGAAGTTTGCTGAAGAACTGTTGATTAGAAAAATCGAATCCAAAAAGTGGTGGGAAGAGATACAAGCAAAACCAAGCACAAGATAGCTTTGATAAGTGACATCACAGAAGACGCGCATTATCTTCATTACCTTTACGAGGGTTTTGCCTCATTTGAAATTTTGGAAGCAAAATCTCCTTTCTTATTCTCAGCCTTTAAAAGAGGCGTACGCTACGGGCACAAATTAAGTTCTGAAAGAGGACCAGCAACATACATTAATTTATTTTAAGGTGACAAATATAGAAAAGACTGAGAAAAACTCTTTCAGCCTATAACATGTGGAAGTGGTTGATTTGGAAAGCATAGCTTTCGGTCCTGTTCCGTCAAGACGTCTAGGCCGAAGCTTGGGAATAAATAATATCCCGGCAAAGACTTGCTCTTACTCATGCGTTTACTGCCAGTTAGGAAAAACCGTAAACATGTCAATAGAAAGGCACCCGTTCTATAAGCCGGAAGACATTTTCAAAAAAGTTAAAAGAAAAGTTGCTGAAGCAACTTCAAGGAACGAAAAGATTGATTATCTGACCTTTGTTCCGGATGGAGAACCAACTTTAGACCTTAGCCTAGGCAGGGAAATACCCTTGCTAAAGCAAATCGAGATTCCGATAGCTGTTTTAACAAATGCCTCGCTAATTTGGTCGGATGACGTAAAGGAAGATTTGCTGGAGGCAAACTTGGTCTCTTTAAAGGTAGACACCGTCAGCGAAGATTTATGGAGAAGAATAAACAGACCTCATAAGAATCTAAGACTAAATATCATTTTAGAAGGGATAACGGAGTTTGCAAAAGAGTTTAAAGGAACAATTATCAGTGAAACAATGCTTATAGATGGCGTGAATTATGGAGACGAATTTGAAAAGATAGCAGAGTTTCTGAAAAAATTGAAAAGGTTGGATAAGGCGTATATTGCCATTCCAACAAGACCGCTAACAGAAAAGTGGGCTAAGCCAGCTGAGGAAGAAATCGTAAACACTGCTTTTCAAGTGTTCTCCGAGAAACTTGGCGTCAACAGAGTTGAGTACTTGATAGGTTACGAGGGCAACGCCTTCGCCTTCACTGGAAAAGTTGAAGAAGACTTACTGAGCATAACGGCGGTGCATCCCATGCGTGAAACGGCAGTTATTGAGTTTTTGAGGAAGGCTGGTGCGGACTGTCGTGTCATTGAGACACTCTTACAGGAGGGTAAGCTTATAGAGCTTGAATATGAGGGAAACAGATACTACATGAGAAAAATTCCAAGCAGAGAGTAAAATCTCTCAGATAACCGGGGGTAATTACAGGACTGAGAGCGTTTATGAGCACGTAAGTAGTATATGTTGAATGGAGACAAGTAATTGAAGAAGCATGGGTGACAGACTTGACAATATTATACTTGCGGAGTTTAGGAAATGGGTGACCTTGTAAGAATAGTCTTTAATCCGATGGACAAGGTGATTGAGGTAGAGGGAGGGACGATACTGCTCGATGCGATCAGAGAGGCGGGTATAGACATTAGAAGCATATGTGGCGGCGAAGGCGAATGTGGAACATGCAAGGTGATTCTTAACAAAGGTGAAGTCTCCGATGTGTCAACTAAATATACAAAGTGGCTATCTCCTCAGGAAATATCTGAAAGCTACCGTCTTGCTTGTCAAACGCGCGTCCTAAGCGACTGTGAGTTTACTATCCCTGTTGAAAGTCGAATTGCCAACCCTAAAATACTTCTCAGTGCAGAAATGACCATTGATAAACTGGATCCTGCGTCAAAGAAATATCTGGTGTCCTTACTGCCTATCCGAGATGATGAACATCGACAAATCAGACTTCATGACTACTCGGGTCTAAGCCCAAAGGTGAGCGACGAAATCTATAACAAGCTTCTTTTAATGAGAGAACCGATAACCGCGACTTTGAGTATGATGAAGACTCCTGAGATTATCAACGTTGAGTCAGGCGACAGAACCAGTTCAAACTATGGTCTTGCCATCGACATTGGAACCACGACAATCGTCGCTCTCCTCGTTGACTTGTCAAGTGGGGAGATTCTAGGCAGAGCCTCGGGGTTGAACAAGCAGATCACTTACGGTGAAACACTCATCACGAGAATTGCTTTTTCACGTAAAGCCGAGAGTGGATTGCACAAGCTCCAGCAAGCGGTAGTCCGAACCATAAATGATCTTGTGAACAGGCTTACACTAAGCGCTGAAATCAAGAAAGAAGAAATCACAAGCGTTTCTGCGGGCGGAAACACCGTTATGAATCACCTCTTAGCAGGGGTGAACGTAGACTACCTTTGGTATGTGGATGCAAACGACAAAGTTCCTAGGACCCCAGTCATCAAAAAAGCAAAGGAACTCGGACTCAACACAAATCTGGAAGCTTATGTTTACTGCCTTCCCAACGTGAGCCGATTCTTGGGAGGAGACGCAGTCGGTGACGTAGTAGCCTCTGGTATGCACGAATCTGGCGAAACCTCTCTTTTAGTTGACATGGGAACAAATGGGGAAATTATCTTCGGGAACAAGGATTGGCTCGTATCATGCTCCGTCGCATCTGGTCCCGCCTTCGAAGGGGCAGGCACCAGATTTGGGATGCGGGCTATGCACGGCGCAATAGAACATGTTAGAATCGACCTTGAATCCCTCGAGGCGGAATACACGGTCATCGGGAACAAGCGTCCAATGGGAATCTGCGGATCAGGCATAATCGACGCCGCAGCAGAGATGTTTCGTGTCGGCATCCTTGATTTCAGTGGAAAGATCGTCGTGGGACGAGCGGCGCTCGTTAGAAAAGGGAGAGACGGATTGGAGTATGTCATAGCTCCTGCAGAGAAGACGACGATTGGCCGAGACATAGTAATAACGCAGCGAGATATGGATTATATCATGGACTCGAAAGCCGCCTCCTGCGGAGGAATAATGGTTTTGATGAGGAAATTTAACCTCTCCATCTACGACGTTAAGAACTTTTACCTTGCAGGAGCTTTCGGGGCGTATACTAATTTGGAGAACGCAACAAAGCTTGGGGTTTTCCCTGAGTTCCCGAATGCAAAGATACGCTCAATTGGAAATGGTTCACTTTCAGGCGCGTACGCTACACTCTTGTCGATGAAGAAGCAAAACCACGCGAATACTATAGCACAGAATATGCTGTACATAGATCTTCTTGCAGATGTCGTGTTCGCGGAAACGTACTCTGAGTCGATTTACATCCCGGGTCCTAAGGAACTCTTCCCAAGCTATAACCCCTAGCGTACGTAGCGTTAAGGGCCTAAAGAGGCACTATTTAACGTCAAAAATCTCGCTTCGTGCTTTATTTCAGGAATCTGGAAAAGGAAAGCGGTTCGATTTTATGATACACGCGCAGGTGTCTCAAAAACCTCTTGTTAACGCTTCATACACTTGATTATTTCTCTGCATTTGTCCGCGTACTCACACCAGTCTAGGCACGACTGCTCCTTTTCGGGTCTACCAGATTCTTTGTTGCATGTGTCGCATATCCCAACATCTTCGTCGCTCCAAATCTCCACCGTTCCACTGCAGTTAGGGCATTTAATATATTCGGGGACAGGTCTAACAAACTTCCTTATGCCCGGACAAGTTTTGAAGCTTTTCCTAAACAAAAAATCCTCGCTTCTCTAATGGTAATGTGCGCGCATTGCCTTGCATTGTGTACTCATCATGGGAGCTTTTTGAAAAAGACGATAGATTACTCTCAAACATCTTTTTGTTTCTACTCCTCTTCTTCCTCTTTTGGGGGCCACTTCTCTTCCAGAAGTTTCGCTATTCCAGACGAATCTCTTGGACCTACCATAACATGCCAACCAGGCAAACCAACGTTCTTCAATTCGTCTTCCGTCTCTCCGCTTAGCCTAGCAGCCATACCGGGTATAATTAGGTACTTATGTTTAACCTTCTCTGCTACGCCTGACTTCTTAACCGCCTCTGCAATTGATTCTGCCGTGAGGTATCTCCCGGCTACGGCGCTTTCAACGCTGATTCCTTCGGTGTCGGCAACAATTAGATAGCAGTCTGTCCCAAATTTCTTAATGTCAGACTCGACGGTGAAGTACGTTAAGGCGTAATTGGTGGTCAGCATCACCGGCGACATTTCATCAGGCTTCCCAAATGTATACAACTGTGAGTCAACTGAAACCGGCTTTCTGGGGTCTGTGTAGATGTTAAACCTCCATATGACAGTTGGTAATTGAACCCATCCATCGAGGCTATGCATTATTAATATGTCGGCGTATCTGGAGATTAGCATAGAAGCAATGTATGCTTCCTCCCACGCCAGCATCTCCTTTGAATCCTTCTCGCCAGACCAAACTGTGATGGGCGTCCCAATAAGCGGGAAACCGAATAGCTCATCCCCGCCTTTACACGCATTTCTTCTCACCATAGTGAAGTTGTTGACGGTGTCCGATAATCCCTCACCAGGGAGTGTCCCAGGGTCGAGCACCAAATCCTCAACCCCATACTCGATCATGGTCTGCGATAGAGACCTCAGAAGGCCGAGGTCGTTCGGGGCAAAGATGGTTAATGGACAGCTGTACATCAGCGCCAGATCAGCCATTTCTCTCCAATTGTCCTTGGTTGCCGCATAAATTAGTGGCCTCCTACCTGAAGCCGCGACCAGTCCAGCCTCCATAACACTAGGGTTGAACGCGCATAGAACCAGCGGCAGGTCTGTGACTTTGGCAACGTTTTCAACGGCTGACTTGAAAGTTGCCGGGTCATTTGATGTTGACCTGACGGCTATCATATCAAGATTAAGATCCCTTCCTATGTAATTATACAAGAAGTTCTCAACCTTCCTCACTCTGTCTGTGAGCTCTTCCTCTTCGGAGAATCTACGCTGCATCGGCAGCTCATCGGTTACATCGAAGGCTAGTGCCACTGGGTTGTGGTAAGTGAACTCGTGGCGATACATGACAAGTTTGCCGCCTATTTTGACCGCGTGCTCTCCCGTGCCGATAGTGATCTTCTTAATCACTGGCGCTAGTATCTCTTGGAGTTTCTTGTACGACTTTTCGTGCTCCTTTTTCAGGATCGGGGGGCACTTTTCCAAGGAAGCCTCTCTATTAACCAGTTTGGCCGCGAAGGCTATGCAGTTTAGTTCTCCACACTCTTTACAGTTTGTTCTAGGAAGCAGCATGTACACATCGATGGGGCTGAGTTTCGTTGCAGCCTTCTTAATTTCCCTCTCGGTCATGTTCATCTCTTCCCTATATTCTTGTATTGACCCAGTTAGCTATTTTTTCGGGCTTAGCCTTACCCCTAGTCATCAACTGCTGTATGACCTTTCTCATGGTCCTGATGGCGTCCGGGTGCATCATCATGAACACATCAACCCCAGCTAGGAGTAGAGCCAGCGCGGTTGTAGTCTCCCATAATGGTCCCCTGAGTCTCCTCGGCTCCCACTCAGGGCCCAACTTCAGCCAAGCCTCTCTTGCAGCCCAAGCGTTCGTTGTTCCGGCTAGGACTGGGTACTGAAGCTCTGAGTCTCCCATTAGCGCTGCCATCCTAGCGCGCTCGTGGATGGTGAATGAGTACTCAAGTCCGTAGCCTAGGGCTGCCGTCGTGAGGTCCATTAGTATGTTATCTTCGGATATGTAATCGTAGAGTTTCCTGTTCAGCTCCTTAGCTCGGTTCAAGTCTAAGGCTGTGAATCCCAAGACTAATTGTCCATGTTTCCCGGCTGCCTTCGCCACGCCTTCGAGGACACCAGCTTCGTCCATGTCCAACGTAAGGGAGCTGAGCAAAACCCTCTCGCCTTCAGCCATCTCGGCAACCTTAGTGAAAACCTCGGCATCCTTCTTTGGATCACCGCAGCCTCCAATGATGAGGGGGACATCCACTGCTTGCAGCACCTCCTCTACAGTTTTCACAGCCTCGGATGGTGGTGTGTCCTTAATAAGCGGGTCTATGCTCAGCAGATGCACTGTGACCACGTCTACTCCCCACTTGTCAACTGCCATCTTGGCCCACGCAGCCGTGTCCTCCCAAACCTCCTCGACATGTATTCTTATCGCCTTCGGAAGCGTCACCTTCATGTCGAATGTGTCTACGGCAATGGCGGGTAGGTGTGGCGGGGTCTTCTCGAATAGGTAGAATGCAGGGGTTGTTGCGCCTCCGATCGCTATGGTTTTGCCGCGACTACCTCCCTCACTCTTGGTAGCCCCAAGCGTTACCTCTCTAATCTGTCCAGGATATTCTTGGACAAAAGGAGTGAAGGAGGCTTCCAAGATCTTTGTGGGCTTCACTTTTGGCGGTG
Source organism: Candidatus Bathyarchaeota archaeon (assembly GCA_023131225.1). Lineage (NCBI taxonomy): Archaea > Thermoproteati > Candidatus Bathyarchaeota > Candidatus Bathyarchaeota archaeon. The sequence goes on from JAGLZW010000029.1 coordinate 28,324, forward strand.
CGAGTGCGGATGGAGTGGGTGGTACAGCAGCTCTCAGTTTGGCAGAGGCTAAAACCGATGGCTGAAGGATAAGTTCTCCTATAGTTAGCTCCACATCCTCTAGCTCAATTTCACTTTCACCCTCCAAACCCAGAAGCTTCAGTAGCTCAGCAAGTTCGGTGGCAGCCTTTTTCTCCTTCTCTTCTTCTCCCAAGGTTTTCACCTCTCCACTCTTCGAATGATAACTTTCTTAGCATAGATCTTTGCGTCTTTGAGAATGATCTGGAACCCTCCAGCGGCAGTGGGTATTCCAGGAAGAGGAATCTCTGGTACCGCAACTTCCACTTCCTCCGCTTCGGGTGCCACTTCAACTGGTAAAGCCTTCCATCGTTCGACAACTGGATGCTCCATCTTCTCAAGAAAGGCCTTCAATTCATCAATTGACTTTGTCTCGTTTTCTGTGGCTATTTTATCGACTACACCTTTTGGTACGAAGTCTTTGACGCGTTCCTTGACGCTGGATGGCATCCAAACTATACGGTTCCAACCTCCGTCAATCTGGAGAAACTTTGGGGATCTCATATATTCGATGGATAGTCCGTGGAAGCCGTCTACTTGCCGCCCTCCAGCCGTTGAGTCTGCCATGGTTGAGAAGGGTAATCCATTCACTGTTCTTTCGCTGAAACCTCTGTGAACGATTCCCATGCCATCCACCTCAGGGATGTAGAAGGCTATACCCTCGAAGCATCCACAAGATGTGTGAGGATAATCAAAGGCTGTGTAAAGCCAAACTCGTGTGATTTCTCCCATCGTCCTTTCTTTTACAGCTTGGTTAGCCCCTGACCATTCACCCTTGAAAGCATCGAGGCACTCGCCTCTTTCGATCTTGAAGATCGGGCCCTTTGGGTCCACTCGTGCTGCAGCTCTGCCGTCGAACCAGCTGATGGCTCCGCAGTTAGCGTACCTTTGAGGTGTGATCACGCAGCAGTGAGTTGGAGCAAAGGACTGGCATAAAGTGCATCCATAAAATTCCTCGACATCCTCATCCTTTAAACCTCTGGCTTTAGCATCTCTAGAATCATAGATCTTAATCGCCTTTTCCATCATTTCTTTCACTTTTTCGGGTTCCGTAACGAAGGTTGTCTGTATCTTTTCGATGAATGGTAGATCGCTTTTGAACAGTCTATGCAAGACTTTCCCTATCAATTCGAAGTTGTTTAATCCCTTTTCGAAGGATTTTTTGCTTAGTCTCAGCCATATGTCGTATCTCTGATTCAAGTGCATGAATCCCTCAATGTAGTTGCAGAATTCGTGGACTCTTCTTTCTATAACGCCTTCAAGTTCTTCTTCAACTTCCTTTCCTGCGACATCGATCCAGATTCCACAGGGGTAGCTGCCTCCAAGCTCTAAGTCCTTGAGGTCTGGTCCTATCACTGTTATTTTTTCATCTTCGATTTCATCCATTGGCCTGCATTTTACAATCTCAAATTTCGATTCTACTTTTGGGCCTCCAAGTTCAACGTGCATTTTGTTTCTTCGAATTCTTTCTCCTTCGTATATCACTCCAACGTCTACTGGAATGTCTTCAAACATGGACATTTTTTAACTCGCCTCCTAACTTACTTATTATCGTTTCAAAACTTTCATTCCAATCTTTAACCAACCTCTATATCCTCCCCTTTTTTATGTGTTGCTGAAGTCGCAGCTTCGAGCTTGTTCTTCTGTGGAGTCCATGAAAACTGTTCTAACGTTAGAGAAAAAAGAAGGGGTTAGTTAGCATTGCTGTGCCAAATCAACTCTATCAGCCGATCCGTCTTATTCCCCTCTGCAAGAGTTCTCTCAGTTTCTCTAAGAGCCTCTTCCCACCTAAAGCTTCTGTGCTCCTTTGGATGCCTGTATACGTCTTCTTATCCACTGTTTTCTGTCAATCCATGCTCTTTGTGACGCATTCAAAACTTTTTTGTAGGCTTGTTCTATGGGTATTTGGAATCGGTTTATTTCATTCCGTAAGTCTTCAATGTAAACGAATTTGGTTAGGTAAATCCAAGTGTAAACTACGTCGCGGTGTCTCATTATTTTTGAAAGTAAAGGGATATTCGGATCATCCTGTACTAAGTAGCGTTGCCGTACCCATTCCTTCGTAAAGAAAGAGCGTAGATGGTTAGGCGTGAAACTCTCCCAGTTAAGAACGTCAGCCTTGCAACCCAATCTTTCAGTTTTTGCCAGAACCACTTTTTACCTATAGGCTTCCCAGCGATTTTCTTCCATTTATTCTTTCTTTGCAAAACATACCCGTTAGGCTGCCTTTCAAGTTTCATAAACTCTTTAGCAACTTCCCATTCAAGTGGCAGGGGATAGAGACATTTGTCTTTGCTGTCATTAACGTAGATTATGCCTTCGTCTAATAGGAAGTGCTCGTATCTTGCGTGTCGAATCTCTTATAGAGTTGAAATGAGAATGAAAATCAAGGGGATGAGAGCCAATATAATAAAAACTGCTATTCCAAGGATTTGCTTCTTAATTTGCTCTTTCGACATCACGGCAAAGTAGAAGCATATGTAGGAAGGAACTACAATATACGTAAAGATTAGTGAAGCGGGTATATTTATTCTGCCAAATAAGGTAAACAGATAAATTATCATGAAGAGTACTAAAGAGAGATTTGAGGCTATCAAATCCCATCTACTGTAAGTTACCTTCTGCTTACGAGAATTCTTCTGATTCCCAAAAATACTGAAAATCCCAAAAAGTGTGTTACTGACTATCAAGTTAACTAAAAGAAACTCTGGAAAAGATAATGAAGAACGATAGGGTAGGAATTTTTGGATTGCTATTAAGAATGTGGGAACAAAAACAAAGAGTGACAGGTGAATTCTTAATCTTTCAGCTAGTTTTTCTTTAGGATTCAACATCAAAGTAGCTCCAAGAAGATAATAGCATCCAATAATTGGAATCAAGAACTGCAGAATAGCAATAGATAAAGCGTTATCACTTCTTCCAATAGCAAAGGCTATTTCTTCGGTTTTAATGTACTCAATGGGAATTAAACCATTATCTGTTTTCCATAAATCCTTTAAAGAGTAAGCTTTAGACCCAGTAAAGAAAGCTTGATGCCCCTCAGATGACAGAGTGAAATTATGGTTAATAAAATATACATCATATACTTCAAAACGCAAATTATAAGAATCAAAAGGAAAATGTTCACCCATCCCCTCTAAGAGCCACGTTGTCTGCTCAGACTCTCCTTGATAATACCATGTGCTAACCATATGTGCTCCTGTATTGTTGCACCAAATAATCGTGTCTCCAGCACCAATGACCCATACACCTACTCTCGATTCATTATAAGGAAAGTTACTAATACACACAATTATCTTTAGATCTACAGTTTTCTGTGACTGATCTATGTCCAAAATGTGAATGATTAACCTTACCTTAGCCAAATCATCATTTTCAACTTGGGCATAGACAAAGGAAAATAAAAGCAGTAAAGGGACTAAGACCACGATTGAAGTTAGGACGATCCTTGTAAAATCGCTTCTTTTGGGCATAAATTGTATTATAGTAATGATCTTAATGTAAATGTTAGGCTTCTAACAGTATTCTTGTACGTATGTTTGAGCATCAACTATCTGAATGTTTTCACTACTCAGCATTCTGGCAAAGTTCTCAGTTTGGTCAGGGTCATTGGATATAAGCAGAACTTGATGTCTATTGTTTCCCTTAGCTTCGATAGCTAGACCATATAGAAATCTGTCTTTCCTAGAAACTCTAAATACTGGTTGATGTCTACTTGCATTTTTGTCGTTTATGTCCTTAACAAGAACTTCATCATATACACTTCTTAGAAAAGGTTGAGCTTTCATCGATAGCCTCTTAGCAATCGCACCTATGTAATGCTTCTGGAGTCGAGTAGATTTGATGATGTACTGATGTTCTCTCCTTATCTTTTCAAATTCTGGGCAATTATCACCTTTCACCCTTGAAATTGCAATATCTAGGAATACATTTGCATCTAACAGGACTCTAGCATTCCTATAATGATGTGGCAAACTTCATCCTCTAAAGTGCGCTAGAAACCATTTTCTTCTCTGCTTTTACTATACTTGGTACAAAGCCCTTTACTCTTCCATCAGAAAGTACGGTTAGTCTTTCAATTGATGATCCTTTTTGGCTCTTCCTCAGATGATATACAGATAATTCATTCTTTGTTAAACTATATCCTAAAGCTTTCTCTGAGAAAAGTGGCTTAAATGCTGTCAGAAAATCCCCACTATGAGAAGTCACAATAATCTGCTTCTGCAATCTTTTCGCATGAGCAAAAAGCTTTGGGAGTTCTAGTTGAAGATTCAAATGTAGACTTATTTCAGGTTCTTCTATTGCAATAGTGCTGTCAAGTTTTGAGTGGAATATCTGAGTTAAGACTACAAGTATCTGTTTTGACCCATGTCCAGCAAAAACTATGTCGTTGTTGGCGTCCATAATTGGATCCTTGAATGTTGCTTTAACACGATTGTTTCCTACATAACCCGCATGCAATTTGTCCAAACCAAAAGTTCTAGCCCACTCAGTCACATAGTCTCGTGACCTTTCTAACTCCACATTGCCAAATATCAGAGACAATACCCTTACTAAATCCTCTCCTTCAACACCAACCCACTCAGCCTTTCCCGCAGTATCTGTTAATAAACGAGGAGTTGCTCTTGTCGGACGTAGAATAAAATATTTGTTTATCATCTCTCTTATTATTCTAACTAGATCTCTCGAAAATCTATTGTAAACATTTGTTGTTTGTCGCACTTCATCCGTTGGTTTCCCACTTTTTGAAAAACTGAAAGTATTGTCAATCAACAAAGACCTTGGATCACCAGTGCATTCTACTCTACCAGCAACTTTTTTGTTCGGCACATAAACATGATTTCTATGTGTACCTTTTTGTGATACGAACTCAACCCTTTCTAATGTTTCATCATTCAGCAGTAGGGTTTGCTTTGTCTCAAAAGGCTGGTTTTTCCTAGATTGTCTGAAGGATAGTTCATATCCAATTTCTTTGAATTTTATTGGAAATGGGAGATACTCCTTTATTACTTTAAAATCCGAATAAATAAGATTGTTAATGAGTTCTTCAGAAGTTAGATTAATCCCGAGTCCAATTGTAATCCATTCTTCTTCATTGTTATTAGACACAATGTCCGTATAAGAGCCAAAGTCAACAGGAGATTTGAATGGGTCTTGTCCAAGTCTCATCATATATCCCATCCCCTGCCTTAAAAGTTGAATTGCTTCAAGAACACTTGATTTCCCAGAGCCATTTTCACCGTAAATCACAGTAATAGGAGCTAGTTCTAATTTGACGTCTTTCAAACATCGAAAGTTTTTGATTTCTATTCTCGAAAGAAACATAATTGTCAATAAGGCTAGGACTAGATAAAATTTTGTTATAGAGGAATTGTTGATTATCATTTCGACGCATCAACATCTAGTAAATCACTATAGTTGAAATGCGGAAAAGTTATAGCATAACTAAAGGAACTAGTTGAACTTGGAAGAGGTAGATTTTTGCATTGAATGGTGATTTACTTATTCTCCTCCTAGGTGGAATCATTGCCATTTTGTCTTCGGTTGTAACCTATTATCTAAACTATATTCTTAGAATAAAAGAGCAAAGTATTTCCAGAGAGTTTACAATGCGAAAAGAGGCAAGACACTTTTTTCAAACTTTGTACGGTATCGTTAGTCGTCTAACTGATTTTATGAGATCTTATACTGAAGAAGATATTGACAAACCTTTAATGCTATCTAAAGTGGGCTATAAGAGAGTCTTACGAGAAGAAATAGTCAAAGAGTACAAGAATGCATACAAGGAGGGAATTGAACTTTGGTCAAAAGCTGCCAAGGAGGGTTTTGAAATCTTTCTACCTCCAGATTTAGCTGATGAATTGGCTGTCTTCTGGGCTTTTGCTAGTTTTCTCAAAAGGCAAAATAATTGGAAAGAAGTAGAAAAGGAACTACCGATTTTCGTTATGCGCTCAGAAAGGATTATGGATATGATTGAAGAGTCACTGGGTCTGAAAAGAAGAACAACAATGAAAAGACCGAAATGGTTAAGATGGAGGCAAATACGTTCTATTATTAAGGGTGAAAAAGCTGCCTGAAGAAAAAAAGAAAAAAGGTCCTTATTTTGCCAAAGAAACTGCTGTAAAAACAAGAAAAGTCTCCACAATACGTAAGGGACTTGTTAGAACCTCTGATGTTTCCAAATATCTGAAGACATTAGAAAGGCGTGCAAGTCAAAAGAAGAAAGAAACGTAAAATAAAACATCTACTCTTTAGAGCGAGAAGAAAAGAGAAGCTACTTTTCAAGATTTTATGGCTTGTGGAAGAAACTTCTAAATCATACATTCAAGAGAGCTTTCTTTTGCATTTTGGACAAGCCGCAGGATATTCTTTCATACTGACTCCGCACAGAAAGCATATACAAATGTTGCACTGGAGACAATGCCAATTAGCTCCAGTGATTCTTCGTCTACAAAGATAACAAGGCTTGGTTAGACACGTATCAGACATAGTGTCCTTTTTTCAGAAGAGGGTATTTAGAGACTTTGAAGCAACGACAAATGGCAAAGCAGAGAGAAGAGTGAAAGTTCCAAGTTCCAGAAGCCATGCATGCATTGAGAAGACGTACTAAATCACCTTTTTTTCACGTAGCTTATTTTCTAACTCGAAGATTTGTTGTCTCAAAGCGTAGATTTCATCCTCATCAGAATAAAGCCACCATGCCATTAACACGTTTAGAAATGTGAAAAGTATAGGCGCTAAAAAGAAGATAGAGAGGTATGTTTCGTTCCATACGCTATTAGGTATAAAGGACAATCCGACAAGTTCTGCGAAGAAAACTGCAAGGTAAATGAGAAATGCTAAAACACGCATTATCTTACATCCTCAATTCTGAAAGGTTCGTTTAACTTTTTATGTTTATTGGCGGCGTACATCCTTGAGCGTTGTAACAGGACCCTATGTATGCATGCACAACATAGAAGCGAGAAATGCAATGGATGTGCTTTTCTAGGTTAGTAGTGGAGACATCTCCCGCATTCTCTCCATTTTTTATGTGCTTGCATTTAGACGAATAGAATTTACTTGTTTGGAAAAAGAGCATTTAATACCTTTATCATTCTTCTATATGCTTGAAAAGCTATCTCTTCTATTAGTTCATTCTGTATGATTCTCCAGTATGTGAAGTCGAACGGTTCATAACGAACGGGTTTACGCTGCTCAAGATAGTCCAAAACAGAGAACTCCTCCAATATTTTGCCCTTTGTATCTCTTTTTGAGAATGTTTTTTCCTCAATCGTCTTTCTTTTATCTGGTTCAACAAACTGAAGAAGCTTACGAATATCTCTAAGCATTATCCTATTTGCCCAAATTTCTAGCTCTGGTTCTCGCGGTGTGAGTGTCCCTGGCTGTTTTATTTCAAAAGGATTACCAATATATAGCGGATGAGCGACAATTTCGTTTCGAGTTTTTCTCAACCAATCCGCATCTCTGAGCAAGCTAGTACACTTATCGTTTGTTCTTCTTAGTTCCTCAATGACCTTCTTGAAGCTAAATTTCTTCACTTCTATCTCCCAATATGTTTGTTCCCAATCTTCTGAAAGGAAAATCAAAGTATGCTTAAGCGTAAGCTCGGCTGCAATTGCAGAGCAAATGATGCAGCTTCTGAAACATCCATATATAAAGGAACTCTTTGCTTCTTCACAATAATCAGCTATTCGAAAGGTAGAAAAATCAGGCAATTTTAAAGATGCTAATCTATTAAGTCGGGACGCTCTCAAAGTTTTCTCATGTTCGTTGTTCTTACGGAAAATCACACCGTTGCGTAAAGGTGAACTCTCACCGTTCAAGTTTCGTATACACTTCCATTATTAAGACACAATCCCCTGTTGGTATAAGTTTTGTGAGTTGCCAAGTTTTTCCTGAAGTTGAAATTCTTTGTTTGTTTAAGGGATTTTTGGGAATATCCGTAGATTTTCGTGTGTTCTTTTATGAACTCCACAAAAAAAGAAGGGGTTGAAGGGCGGATACTATTAAGTCTGTTGACCAACCTAAAAACTGAATTACGAGTTCAGAAACTTAAAACCTAATAAGTTGTTTCACTTTACATAGTGTGAAAGTTATGACAAATAGTGAAAAAGAAAATAAGGCGAAGCTCTCAAAAGAAGAAGTGAAGAATTTAGTTGAGATGCTTAGGTATCTGATGGATGCATATGGTTTTTTTGCTGAGAAGCTGGGAAAAATCCAAAAGTCTCATAAAGAAGCTTTTGATTCCATGTTTTCACTTGAATCTGCTGAAAAACTACCAGAAATGATGAGCATGATGGTTGAAAAAGCCCCTGAAATGGGTAAACTATATACTAGCATATTTATTAGAATGATGACCGTCATGCCTAGGATAAATAAGCTAATGACCTTATCAGCAGATGAAAAAATAAAGTTGGGGGAAAGCCTCAAAACTTTGGCTAAAGACCTTGATAAGTTGCTAGAATGGATTGATAAGATGGAAGAAAAATGATGTTAGAAATCCAAGAATTGGAAAAACCGTTTAAGAAAGTCTCACATGGGTTAATGGCAGGCAACATTAGGCTACTGGAAACTGGTATAACCCATCCTTTTATAATACTAAATGATAGAACCAAACTTCTAGCTAGAATTTTATCAGATAGAACACCATGGTTGATCAAAACTGAAAAAACTATCCGCAATTTCAGTGAAATCATATATGGGATTAGAGGGATAGAAGGTCTTTATCTTAATATGAGGGAAGTTTACAACCGCACACCATCTGGATATATTACCGAGATTAGAGTGATTATTCCCGAAAGCAACCGAGATATTGAATGTGCGATATATGACGCTTTTGGAGAGCTTTTAAGAAAATCTCGCCCATTATTATTTGATCTTCACATAATCAAACTTAGAGGTCGGAAGCAAGAAGAAGCTACTCCTGAAGGATTTTGGCGATATGAATGTTGATTCCCATCTTTTGAAAGCGGATCGAAATAAGACATTCTTACATAAATTTTTGATGGGAATCATTGATAAGTGTCCAGATTGGGTTTCTATTGTGGCTTTCTATTGTGCCCTTCATTTTATAGAAGCTTTTCTAAAGAAAAACCACGGTTTAGATTTTAAACATCACGAAGAGAGACATACATTTCTGAGTCACAGTGTTCCCAAAAGAATTTTCTCGGCTTACTATCGCCTTTACGATTATGCGTTTAATTCGAGATACAAAGCGTTAAAAGATGCTCCCACTTGTGATGAAGCAAATTCATCAGTTCAATTTGATCTTGCTGATGTAGAGAGTTTTGTTAGGGCAAATATTTAGTCTACGGTATCTTTAGGGTATACCGCTATAGACTTGAACTTCTTTTTCTTCCTTTAAGGCGTAAAAAATCGGATTCGTTAAACTCATAAAACGGTCTTCCAGTTCAACCAAAGGCACATCATCCCGCAAAGCCAACGCGAAGAGCGCTGACATTGGTAACTCAACTTTCTCGTGCCTAGCCCAATCCATTTCAACGCTGTACGCTGGAAAAATCTCAGGTGTAGCATTGCGTTTTAAGTGGACAAGAACAACGTCGTCGTTCATAGCAATTATTCGGTCTTTCAAGTTGAAAACGTGTGGTTGCTTCAAGATTTCTTTTTTGCTTACGAAGACAGAAATGAAATCTTGTGGGATAGTGACTTGTTTGGCTTTTATAACGTTGACGTGGTTGCGGTTGAACAGTTTTGGAAACTTCACTTTTTACGCCCCTTCTTACGCTTCTTCTTCTTGAGGTGTATCTTAGGTTTCCTTTGTGCAATTTGCCTAGCTTTACCAAAGTCACCTTTCAGAACAGCTTTTCGCATATCGCTGTTTCTTTTCGACCTAAAACTAGAATACTTCCTTTGATACTTTTTTTGATTATTTTTACTCTTGTAAGGCATGCGTTCTCATTAGGTTTGATACCAAACCTTTATTAAACAGTTTCGGTAGTGGTTACTTGGTTTGATACCAAACCCAAAAAGGTAACTAAGAATTGAAGGAAAAATCCGTGGACAAGACAAAGTTCAGGTCGAAGACGTGGCATCACCGCCTTCCCGACGGCAAGCTCGTAAGGTGCAAACCATGACTGAACATTCTGAGAAAATCACCCTTGAGAAGAAGCTCACGATAGAAAGACCTTTCACGACAGAGCCAAAAACACGAAGGAAAAACCGCAAGCTAGGAATAGTGAAGAGACGAGTTATTGAGCTACGGGAAAGCTTCTTTCCAACTGTAAGAGTGCCATATGTAGCAGTTGTACGCCGCATGAAACAGATGTGTCTATGTGACTGTAAGACAATTTTGAATTATTTGGGACGTACTGACACAGTAACAAAGACTGTGATAGACCACACGGTTAAGTATGAGAAATCAGGACAGCTTATTCCAAAGAAGCACACGTTTAGGCGTACTTTACATGAGCAAGAAGGGTACATAGCTGTTCTTGAGCAAGGCCATCTTGAGAAAGATGGGAATGGTTCTGTTTCGGTTGTGTGGAATCATCAGGTACAGACTGATTTTTTGCGCGTATTGGGCAACAATAATGAATTGGTGTGTGGTTCAAAGAACTTTTCTCTCTCTCCTTTAGGGGAAGGAAACGAAGAGGCTGGGGAGAGTTTGGTTGACAGGGATATGTCTACTACTATAAGAGAATATAATAATAATAATAATCTCATAGGGGGAGAGAGAAAAAAGTCCAAAGATAGTGAAGGTGAAAGTGAAAGTAATCGGCTTTCTGATGAAGAAAACATGATTCTTGAAGCTGCCAAAAAGGAGGCTTCAACGTGAGTAGGCAGGTTGTTCGTAAGAAGCCTTATTTCGGTTTGGACTTCACTGAGGTTCTTAAGCTAAGTGTGAAAGTTCCAGTCACCACAACTATAGATCGCAGGTCTAAGCTTGCTTTCACTGGTATCTTGGTCTTAGATTTTCACAAGAATTCGTATAGGTATGATAATGAGGCTGTTCTCGCTGTGTGGAGCTACAGCTACCCAGTTGTGAAGGCACGTTCTAGTAACCGCAATTATGGCCGTTCTGAAATTATCCTTCCTCTCAGTTGTGAAGTGCGCGATTTCCTTATGGCTTGTGCGTGCGAGGTTGATGCGCATCTTAAAGGTGTGAAGTAATGGAAGGTGACTTAACATGACGGATTCTTTTGAGAATGTTGGCATATTGAAACTTGCTAGTACGGGGCGATCCTACAAGCTTGAGTATTTAGGCTTCATCTCGGCCTATGTTAGCGTGAAGGATGTGGAGCTTGTGCGTCAGGGGAAGAAGAAGACAGCTACGATTTTCAAAGTGAAAAGGAGAGAGTAAGATGGCGGATCCAAAACCCGCGTTAGCGTTGCTTGTCATTGTAGGCTTAGTCTCTCTCTTCTGTTGGATCGCATTGCCTCAGGTGATGAGAAGCGCCACAACGATTCACGGCAACGTAGCGTTTCAAATATCTACTTACGTCTTGTTTGCTGTTCCCCTGTTGCTAGTTGGCTTGGTTGGTTTTATTCTATTCGTGAAGAGTAGGGAATCAGATTGAGAGCGCGATTGCAGAGAAATGATGTTCTTTTCATATTGGACTTGCTGAAAAAAGAGAAGGAGAGGCATGACGTTGAAATGGAAGACCTGCGACAGGAGATAGACCTCTTGGAAGTTTGGGTTAAAAAATGGAGGTGGAGGTTGATTAACTATTCCTATTTCGAGTTTCGAGATGGCTTCAATTTTATGAAGGCTCGACTTGCTTATTTGAAAAGTCAACAAAACTTCATTAAGATGTTTACGTTCTCGCGGGCGCTGCACTATTTAACTAAGCGATATGAAAGCTTGCTAAGAGGTAAGGCTGGAAGACCGTTGGGCGTGACTGATTGGGGTAAGCATGACCTTGAGGCAGTTGTTAAAGAAAGAAAGCGTCCATAATCGTTGAAATTGTCAAACTCTGCTACTTATACCATTTATATATATTATCTCTATCTAAGAGAGAAATAGGCTTTCTTTTGAATCAAAAGCTTGTAAAGCATGGGTGTTTAACCTTTTGCACGAAAGCTTTAATAAAGCATGAACGCCTATGTATTTCGCGGCTAGGTAACTAGCCAGTAGAAGGCGATAAAATGGAAAGTCTGAAAATGAAAAGAGGAAGCACTGGAAGAAAAGGATACTGGGCATCACATCAATACTCAAGACGCGCAGTGGTTGACCTAAATGGCAAAGAGTTCTGCGGTTGGGGAGCATTGGCTAAGATGTGCGAAGCTGCTATGGACACTTCACGGTACACTTGGGAGCAACAGTTTCTATGCGAAAGAGACAGAGCGTTAATCGCCATACTATTCTTGACGGGAGCTAGAGCCGACGAAGTTGTTAGGCTAAGGAAGTCTATGTTTACTTTCGACGAAGCATGGATATACGGGAAAATGATTCCAGTTGTCAAGTCGTGGCGATATGTGGATAGCAAGAAAACAAGAGTGGAAAAGCAAGCGCGTGGAGAAAAGCCTAGAACAAAGACCCTAAAGAAAACGCGCGAGATAGTTTTTCCCCGAAGAGAACCCTTAAGCGAAATATTGATAGAATGGCTAGATCAAGTGCAAGACTACCTATTCCCCTCAAAGTTTCACCGACACCGAAAACACCTAAGCCCGATACGCGCCTACCAAATAGTATGCGATTTAGCAGAGAGAACAGGCTTCGATATGTGGCCTCACCGACTAAGATCAGAACGCGCTAGTCAACTAGGAAGCGAATACGGATATAGAACAAGAGACATAATGCGGTTCTTCGCGTGGGAGTCTGAGAAAACAGCAAGACGCTACGTTCACGAAAGCATAGAAGACATGAAAAAAAGAATCCCCGAAATAAGCTACAACCTTTCAGTTAAGGATTGGCTACTGACTACCTAACTTACTTATTATCGTTTCAAAACTTTCATTCCAATCTTTAACCATAAGGTTTGGAAATGACCAAGTTGCATGGGGATTATAAAATCTGTCCAGACTTATGGTCTTAAGGTTTGTGCAAAAGTGTTTTAGCCCGGCTAATATTACAAATTCCATGTAGTAGGGGAGCCCCATGAACATTGCGAGGTCATACGGGCCCATTCCGTCTAACCCTTTCCATTCTGGGTCCTTAATCCTATTACCAATGTCCATTGCAGACATCCAAGCAGCGGGTTGAAAGCCTCTCTTGATAAATTCGATTGTCACGTGCGCTGTGGCTACCACAGGGATTCCAGCAGTCTTGCTCATGCGGATTACGTAATCAATCATTTTGACATCATCTGAATAATCCTCAGCGGCCAGGTGTCCGACGACGAGGATGGGACGCTTTGCTCTATGCACCATTGCAACCACCACCTCAGGCTTCAAGATGATAAGAGCTTTCTTGGGACCCGCGATCTCAGCTCTCTGCCACGGTTCTGCCTTCACACCCATGTCATTCACCTTTCCTCTTTCTGATGAGTCTAGGTAGCAACGTTGGGTCAGGAATTCTCGTCTCCTTCCATCCCTTTTCCTCCAGAACCTTGAGAACCTCCTCTTTCATGGTGATAGGTATGTCAGCTTTGTTTCGGACGAAGAGGTGTATGTCGTCAGGCATAACGCCGTAAAGACGCCTGTGCAGGTCGATGTAGTGGGTTAATTTTATGGCGCGACCCTTAGTAGTATCGTTGGGTCTCATAACAAGCTTGGCTATCAACACCATGGCCTCCTCTTTGGTTTCAACCGCAGTAAAGAGATGCTCAGGAGCTGGACCCCCGTAAACTTTATCGCCGGTTCTGGCGTCATATACATACCAATCTTCCTTCTTGTCTTTTCTCCCGAGGAGCATACGACGATACTTAGATCCATGAGGCCCAACGATTACAGGTACGCCGAGCCTCCAGAAGCCTGAGGCTATTGAGGCAGCCTTCTGAGACATGGCGCCCCAAGCGACTCCCACTGCCCCCACCCGGTTAAGGACGTAATCAGCGATCTCCTCGTAGTTAGCCCGCAGTTTTCTCTTTGCGAAGATGCTTGCGATTTTGATGGCTGCCCCAGCTATGTGGGGATTGGAAACGCATGAACCCACGTTGAGAATGCCACCAGCCTCAAAGCTACCCGGATATTTCTCGTAAAGAGTCTTTCCCTCTTCATCCTTTACCATGGCTATGGACATAGCTGCACACCCTGAGGTGACAACGATAAACCTACGCTTAGCGAACTCCTCAGCGATCTCTGCAACCTCTTTTCCACCGCGGGGGTAGTTGGCGCATCCTACTAGAGCTACTATTCCTGGAATCTCGCCAAGAACTATGGGTCCGCCGACTTGCCTTATTTCCACATCTTGAATTGCACCCCGTCCAACCCGTATCTTAAACTTCTCTTCTATCAGCGATTTTTCTCCAGCCTTTATCATAAAGCTGTGCAGGGGGAAGTCGTTGGGACAAGCGCTATCGCAACGGGCGCAGCCCACACAGTTCTCGAGAATTTCAGCAAGTGGGTTAAGGTCGCCCTTTGCTGCTGCTTTCATAGCCTCGGGGATTGGTTGATTGTTTGGGCAGGCTCGCATACATTCGTTGCATTGTGTGCATTCTTGAGCAGCTTTAATAATTTCTTCTCTCTTGGGGATAATGTTGAATTTCTTTCGCTTTGGGGCAATGGCTGTCACAGTTTCAACCGCGACTTCTCCAACCTTCTCTGGGTCTAGGATGAGCACTCCAGGAACTTTTCTCTCTACCAGATCTGATATTATTCCCTCTGCGGGGCTGTCTGTTCTGTTTTCAAGTCCCAGACAGCTTTTTGAGCTTGAGGCGATCACTGGTGTCTTGATTTTTTGAGCCTCGATCAAAGTGTCCGCGCGGATACACTGCTCGTCTACTACTATTAAATCGGGTAATCCGCTCCTGATAAAACGCAATTGCCAAGATATCGGGCCTATTATCTTAGCCATAGAGGGACTGTACCTGGTCATATCGATGGCTGTGCAGCATATACCTACAACTTCGACGGCGTTATACATTCCCTTGTCTTTTAGGTAGTCGATTATTCCTACGGCGGATGGCATGTTGTGACCAATGACCAATATCACAGGTTTAGAGACATCTGCTACACCCCAGCCTATCTCAGTTAGGGCTGCTTCTGGGTCTCCTTTTGGAAGACCATAGGCTGAAATCTGTGCCATATCTGCTATTTCCATGCCAACTTGATCTACCATTCCTGCGTGAAGAACTTTAGACTCAAAGTCTAGGTTGCTTCCTTCCTGTCCCGTATGAGTGGCCGAGAGAAGATGCGTAAGCTGCTCCTCGCAATAGTCAAGAGCGCCCTCTACATCTTTGAGCGTCTTAGGCCTGATACCGGTAACCAGACGGGTTACTGGAGCTTCCACTTCGATGTTAATCCCTCCAACGTCAATGGGGCAGTTTCGACCAAATTTCTCTGTCAGGTGTTTAACTAAGTGCCTAGCATGTGCAATATGAGTGGCGGCTCCGATGCAGCAGGCAAGGAGAACCATACGAGACTGCTGGGCTGCCATATCCAACCCACAAGCGCCTCGCTTGTCTCCGGTAAGGTCGCATTTTCCGAAGGTGCAAAGGCAGCAGACATCACAGAAGGGTAGATAGAAGGGTTTGTATCGTTCGAGAAGTTTGAAGTCCCATTCCCGCAGGTCGGTTATAGATGGTAAAGGAGTTGGGCCAACTGGCTCAGTCCAAGTTTTGTCAAGAATCTTGCCAATGGACAATTCAACGTCCTTCAAGACAGTAACATCTGTTTTCAATTCTTTTGCTTTCAAAAACAAGTCTTTTTTAGCCAATATCCATGACCTCTGACATATTTACAATCTATATTTAGAGTGTAGTAAATTGCCAAGAATCTTAATTAACCTTTCGCGTATGCATCTCCTGCTTCTTTTCTTCCATTTTGAGGAAATCTTCATTCCTTTCAACGATTGCTTTTCCACTTTTTAGGTTTATAAGTTCTGCAAAAATTTTCAATGAGACGTTTTAACTAGTTTAGTAACCTGCTTCTGCCATGAACTTTTTCACTGAAATGTATGCAAGGGATGAGGAAGAAAGTTCAAGTAAAGGTTTTCCAGAGAAAACATAGTCTTCGACGTCTTTGTCGTAGGCGATTTTCCCCAGATATTTCAGTTTTATTCTTTTTTTAACTTCTTCTTCTAGTTTCTCTGGAACTCGATAGCCCGCGATAACGTAGAAATTTTTGAAATCGATCTTAACCTCTTTGGCGACTCTGTATGCTCTCTCAATGTGGTTGAAGGATTTCTGGGAAGGATCTATTATGTCAAATATGACGTCTACCTGAGAAGTTATTCTTCTGTTTAGGTGCTCTAGTCCAGCTGGAGAATCAACGAGAACGTATCTGTAGGTCTTCGTTAACCTTTCCAAGGCTTTTTTCAACGCAGCGTCTGGTAAACAGTAACAGCCTTCCATAAATTTTGTACCAACAGCGATCAGATCAAAAGAGTCTCCTTCATATAGTCCCTTTTCCCAGATCGTACTTTCTATTCTTTCTGAAGGAGGTACTCCGACTGTGGTGCCTCCTTTCTCCTTAAAAGTTTCAAGCAATAACTCAGATATTGTCTTCTTCCCCTCTTCTTTAAGGTCTATTCCAACCATTTCTCCCAAGTTTTGATCAGGATCTACATCTACAAGAAGGAGGGGAATTTCGCCGATTTCAATGAAGTATTTGGTCATGAGAGAGACAAAAGTTGTTTTTCCGCTTCCCCCTCTACCCATAGAGACAATTGTTTTCATCTAACTCATCTTTCTCTGTGTTTCTTCTGCCAATTCTTATACTTTGCGCGTCTGTATAAATTAGCGCTGGTGTATTTCTAAAAGCGTGTGTTACTGTAATTGCTTTGGCTCACAGCTATATGAGCAATCTTTGCATCCTTTGCAGTTTTCGGGGTTAGCAGGATTAAATACTCATCTATTATCTCCAAGCGCATGCAAATAAACATGCATACATGCTGTTAATCTCATACTACCGTCTGATCTGGATGATTCTCGCACCCAAATTTTCAATAGTTCGTACTGCAGAAGAATCTTCATATTTAAGCGGCGTCTCTCCTTGCATCTCCGCCTTTATGACTTGTTCGTCGAAAGGCACGAAATCCAGCATGTTCAAGCTGTTGTTTTCAGCGAATTTCTTAATCGCGTCCTTCTGCGGTTCGCTTGCCACCTTATTCCCTATTAGAAAAACCTGTTTAATGCCTGCTTCCTTGGCTAGTCTATGGATGTGCTTAGCAGTTTCCAAAGATTTTATGCTAGAGTCTGTAACGATCAACATAGTGTCGACATGCTTCGCGGTTCCTCGACCCAAATGCTCGACACCTGCTTCCATATCGAGAAGCACCACCTCGTCCCGCTCCACTACCAAATGGCGAAGCAAAGCACGAATAACAGCATTCGCAGCGCAAGTGCACCCCGAACCCATCGATCGTACTGTTCCCATCACTATCAAATTCACATCACAAGGAGTTTGAACAGAAAAGTCACGAACAATGTCGTCTACAGTGAAAGAAAGGCGATAGACGCCTGAGACCCCAGTGTTTGTTTTTGATTCAACTAGCTCTTTGTTTTCTGATATCGGCACTAAATCTCGTGCTTTCTTTAGCGGTAGACCCAAGGTTAGGGCAAGATTCGGAGAAGGATCAGCATCAATGGCAATTGTTTTTAATCCTTTGCTGGCGAAAGAACAGGCAAGGGCTCCTGCAATTAAGGTTTTGCCCACTCCGCCCTTCCCAGAAACCGCTATTTTCACTCGATTTCCCTCGTTTTCACCCTTTTTTCTCTTAGTGGCTTATTTACGTTTCTTGAAGTAGAGCAGATCTTCCTTTTCGCAGATATATTCGAAGCCTACCTCCAGCAATTCCTGAATTTCCTTCGAGGTCTTAGCTACTTTCACAGTGAAAGCATCACGGGTTTCTTTGAAGATTGCTTCCGTGAGCTGAACGTAGAGGAGCGTTGTTTCGATGTTTCGGTGTCCTAGAAACTCTTTGACGTAGAGAATATCTTTAGTGTCATGGTAGAGCATTGTTGCTTTCCAATGGCGGAGTGTGTGAAAGCTTATTTTCAGCAATCTAGGATTCTGAAGTTTTTTTGCCAATCTTTTCCTAGCCAGGTAAAATGATGATCGCTTATTAGCTGCTGATGGTCCAAAGACTTTCTGATCTTTTCTTTGCAGAGTGTTAAGCATGCCTAACAGTTTGCTGCTGACTTTGAAGATTCTTGGGTTGCCGCCTTTCTCTGGTTTGTTCAATGTTATGGTTTGGCGTTCAAAGTCGATGTCGCTCCATTCAAGTCTGTTAGCTTCGCCTTTTCTCATAGCTGTTTCCTTCAAGATTTGAAGAAACGTTGCTGTCTTCTTGCCGCAACCAGCGATTAAAGCATCGATTTCTTCTCCTTTTGGGATGAAAGGCAACTTGCGTGTCACCTTACATATTGGTGGCTTCCAGGTTTGGTCGTGCATTTTCAAGAACAAAGTATAAGCAGCAATGGCGTTGTGTCTTCTCGCGTTGCTCCATTCCTGTTCCGCTATTGTTTCTTTTACGCTTTCAGGGTTCAGGACATCTGCGCCTCTTTGCCAAAGCACTTTGAGAACGGTTGTGTTTACTCTGATTGTTGTGTCTGCGTACCCATTCTTTTTCATCCACCATGCGAATTCAACAAGCTTTCCTTTGACATTGGCTTCTGTTGGCTTTGTGGCTCCCGCAAGCCCTTCTCTAAGCGGTTCTACTTTGGTCAAATTTCTCACTAGCCCATGGGCTTTAGGCTTAGCGCCTATTTGACAAGTAAAACCTATGCTTGAAGGTCTATTTTTGTTTTTGGAGAAGCGGACGCCACAGTCTCGGCAGAGCCACCGTTGCACGTCGTCATAGTTTGTTTTTCGTATGCCATCTTTCCAGACGCGCTGCGACGTACATTCTGGACATTTAGGCATGGTGGACGCGAGAGCATCGTTCGAACTCGTACTATGCCTTTCTTGAGACTTGTATGACGAACACCTAGCTTTTCTGCTCTGCAGATCCACCACTACCCGAAATCACCTTTCTCTGAGAGTCTCTAAACTATCAGCTAAGCATCGAACTGCACAGACTTCGATGTTCCACCCACCAAGCGCAACCCTTCCGCATACAAGCGTTGCCCCGCAGTGGACACCACTTCAACTCAATTTTCTTCTCTGCTTCTTGATTACTCATTTTTATTTCTCCTCGCAAATTTTAAATCCAAAAAAAAGGGAGTGTTTATGTGACAAAGAAGCGATCTCTGCAACTACGCCTTACAGGGCACACTGAGCATATCACAGCGTCAATCAGATAATGGGTCCCGTAGCAAAATCTTAGTCGCTTGGCAAGTTTTTTTGAGGCTCCACGTAGCAGGTCCAGAAAACCACTTGCTTCTCTTCGCCGCGTATAGTCTGCGTTTCCAAACTAGCCTTCGCCTTCTTGTTAAGCCACAGCTGACTGTCTTCGCCGAAGCCTCGAACAAGCCTGTCCCAGCTTGTCGTGTTAAACGGCGCGGTGAACAGTTCACCCGTACGTTCCAACTTTACAACCGCATACCCCTGCTGTCCATACTTGCCATCTTTAATGTACGGCTCTTCGAGGACCATGATTAAATCGTCGTTCTGCAAGTGTTCAGGACGCAAATAAGGCGGTTTCCCAAGAAACTTTAACTTAGCCGTTGTTTTTCACCTCCCTTACGCTTATACGTCATGCGCTGGCGTGACCTTGAACCCTTCAGCACGTACTGCTTTTCTGGAAGTAACTGGTCTTCAATCTCGCAGATTTCCTTAACAATTGCCTCCCGACGTGCCAAAATACGCTTAACAATCTCAACCTCTTTTCTGTCAGCTAAAACAGCTAAAGGCTGACGACCAAGTTTAACCGACAACTTCTCATCTCCTTCAACCAACTTCGCCGCGTAACTATCCAGAAACGCGCCACTCCTCAAAACAACCCGCATACTTTGGCGAAGCTCATTCTCCTCATGCAGCAACCGCGCTAGCTGCGCCCGAAGCTTAAGCTCAGACTCACACCCCTCCTCAAACCACAAAAGAAGAGCCTCATTTAAAACACGGTTCAAACTCAAACCCTTACGCCAAACCCTATCCACAAAAACCCAAACACTAACCCAAGGACGAAACCGCACAGGCGCACGCTGCCTGCTACTCCTACATCGAATAGTAGGACTATTTCGACTCTTGCGTTTCGGGGGTTCTGCGAGGTGCTTCTGCCATTCAGGGCGCTTAACAACCTTCTTTTCACACGTTTTTTTAGTCCTACTACGTGATGTAGGTGTAGCGAAAGTTTTATCTAGTTTGTCTTGACTGTTCATATTTGGTGTTCCTCGCACCTTTTTTTTATTGGAGTTTCTGTTTTAGTTCTTTAATGTCTGTTAGTGCGTTTTCGCCTGGCTAGAATTTTGAGTAGTTCAGCGCGATCTACGAGAACTTTGTCAGCGACGGTCACTTTTTGCGCCTCTTTTTTTTAGCGCGGTGGATGCGTTGTCTCTCAGCCCAGTAATCACGCATAACTTTCGGATGTTTGAATTTCTTCTTCATTCCAAGTCAATTACTTCAAATTGGTAATTGACTTATATTCAATTTAGGAACATAATCACCGTTTGAATAGATATGTTCAAAGAGCTATGGAAACATGGACTGGTTTGAAATGGAAAAACTGTTCAACGAAAAAGACGTTCAAATAATGAGGAATGTGATATTTGGCACATATAAGAGTAAGTATGCATTGGCAAAAGCTGTGAAAATCCCTATTGCTACTCTTTTAAGAAAAGTAAAGAAACTTGAAGCTGTTGGAATGATTGTTCGTTTACCTGAAGAAGCTGTTAAAAAGGATGGGTCTCCTGATAAAAGAAAAGGGCAAAGATGGGATGTAACTATTAAAGGCTTAGTGTACCTGCTTGTGAATGATCACCTTAAAGATAAAGATATAGAAAACGGACTTATGAGACTGTTTTATTCTGCTAAACTGCAAGCTATTCAAAGGATTATGAAAGCGGAGGGATCTAGAGCTGCTATCGTTTCTAGCTTTATAGATGCTATGTTCGAGTTACGCATGAAAATAAACTTTCAGCATTTCAACAAAGAATACGTTGTTAACCTTTTTAGCTCTTTTTTTGAGCAAGCTCTCTGGAAACGATTTGACAAAGCGTTAGATCCTATAGAACTTAAAAGACTAGTAAGGAACTCTGGAAAGAAAAGCGCGATTCTGAAGTGGTACACTGCCAAATTAAAAGATGCAAGGTTACAGAGGAAGGACGCTGAAAATAAGATAGATGCATATAGAAAGCTTCTCAGCTTCGTTCGAAGTGTCCGTTAATTTTTTGATGACGCTTGTCCCTATTTTACTTGGTATGCATGCTCTGCTTTGCGTGATGGGGGTCATGGCTATGATTCTCATTAGCAAGGGAAGAAACAGCTAACCCCTCTTTTTTTTGCGGTAGAGCCAACGAGCCACATAAAATATAGCTACTGCAATTAGTATGTACCCTATAACATTGCCGATGACGTAGCTGGGCGATAGGTCGTTAAAGCTCAAACACTTTCACCTTTCTAGTATTGATAATAAATCGCTTGGTTGTAATATGGCTTGAACCACACAACATGGTTTTGCTCGTCTAACATTATGACAATTCCATAGGGGTTTTGCTTCCAGCTTTCTTTAAATTGTTCCCAACTGTCCATTTTGGTAAGGATCAGCCCTGAGTCTCTAGCTGTTTTAGACCAAACACCCCAGTCATATTCTCGGATGGAGTAACCGTTGCTTAGTTCATTTTTTATTTGTTGTCTCATATCAACAGAGGCGCGTGAGGGGGAATAAAACTTGAAGAAGACAAGTAAGGCAACTATGACTATTAGGGCGATGAGGAGAATGTATGCCTTTTTCGCTTTCACTTGTCTCTCTCTCTCCTATAATAAATTATAAATATAACTCTTTTTTACTTGCAGAATTGGATTAACTTCATGCATGCAGAACTTCATTTTTAACTACAAGAAAACAAATAACCTATCTGAAGATAGTCTTATTGTCTGTGGAGGCTTAGAAAACGCTTATTCGGTATCTCCGAAAAATGTTAAAAGTGGCAAGGCAAGGTGATGCGAGAGAAGAAAGCTACTACTCTGCACTAGAAACTTTGTTAAGTGACTTTGCGATTTCCAAACGTAAAAAGGAAATTCGTGTTACTTCTCAACCCAAGAAAACAGATGCAGGCAATCCAGACTTTAGAGTATGGGATGGAAGGCAAAAAATCGTAGGATATGTAGAAGCAAAAACACCAGACAAAAACCTTGATGATGTTGAAAAGACAGAACAAGTGAAACGCTACAGAACCACATTCCCAAATTTCATACTAACAAATTTTTTTGAGTTCAGGTTCTATAGAGGTAGCTCTCTTGTTGATAAAGTAAGAATTGCTGACCCTATAGCAATCCATACTTTGAAAGGTATTCCATCAGTTACAAATGAAGAGGCTTTTGAGAACCTATTAGAGAAATTCTTCTCTTTCTCTTTTCCAAGCATTACGTCAGCTCAACCCCTTGCAGTGGAGTTGGCAAAAAGAACCCGATTTCTACGAGACGAGGTAATTGCTGAAGAATTAAGAGAGGCAGAAAAGAACGGAATTGGGAAAATAATTGGTTTTTACGAAGCATTCCAGAGATATCTCATTAGGGGATTAACAAAGGAACAGTTTGCGGACTTGTATTCGCAGACAATTACATATGGTCTCTTTGCTTCCCGAATGCGTTGTGAAGGAGATTTCAATAGAAGACTTGCAGTTTATGACATTCCCCGTTCAATAGGGATATTAAGAGAGATGTTTGAGTTTATCTCTTTGGGAGATTTGCCTCCTCAGTTAGAGTGGATTGTTGATGAAATCTCAAACGTGTTAGCAAATGTTGATGTAAAGAAAATATTTTCAGAGTATTACCACAACAAAAAAGGAGAAGACCCAGTTTTTCATTTCTACGAGACTTTCTTAGCAGAGTATGATCCCGCAGAAAGAGAAAGAAGAGGCGTATATTACACTCCCAAGCCAATTGTCTCCTACATAGTTCGCTCACTTGATTTAATTCTAAAAGAAAAGTTTGGTTTGGCAGATGGTTTGGCAAACGGTAATGTAACAATTTTAGACCCTGCAGCTGGGACACTCACGTTTATAGCAGAAGCAATCAAGCAAGCGGTTAACGAGTTCACATCAAAATATGGAGAAGGAGGAAAAGAAGGATTCATCAAAGAACACATAATGAAGAATTTTTATGCTTTTGAATTAATGATTGCTCCTTATGCTATTGGACACGTAAAGATATCATTCCTGCTTGAGGAGTTAGGGCATAGAATACAGGATGAAGATGTGAGATTCTATCTAACCAATACCCTGGAATTAGAGGATATTGAGCAAACTTCGTTGCCTGGAATGGCATCGTTGGCTGAGGAAAGCAGAAAAGCAGGAGAAGTGAAGAAGAGAACTCCTATCTTATGCATTCTGGGAAATCCACCCTACTCTGTTAGTTCTGCCAACAAGTCTGAATTCATTGAAAAGGAGATGGAACTTTACAAAGAAGATGTTCGTGATGAAAAAAATATCCAACCTCTTTCAGATGATTACATAAAATTCATCCGTTTTGCTCACTGGAAAATCGAAAAAAATGGAAAGGGGGTAATTGGCTACATCTCTAACAATTCGTATCTAACAGGAATTATACATAGAGGAATGAGAAAGGAACTCCTTGAGACATTTGACGAGGTCTACGTGCTCAATCTGCACGGTTCTTCAAGAATTAGGGAGAAAGCACCCAATGGTGGCAAAGATGAGAATGTGTTTGATATCCAACAAGGAGTCACCATTGCTTTATTTGTCAAGTTCGATGAAAATAAGAAAATGGGAAGGGTTTTCCACAAAGATGTCTGGGGTCTGAGGAAAGATAAATACAATTACCTGGAAAACTACGATGTAAACACAACCGAATGGACAGAGATTTTTCCCGCCCATCCTTACTATTTCTTTGAGGGAAGGAGATTTCCAGAAGAAGAATACAAAAAGTTTGTTCCAATTGTTAAAATCTTTCAGAGACATAGCAGTGGTGTAACAACTCACAGGGACCACTTTGTTGTGGGTTTTCTCAAAAAGGAAATAGAAAATAGAATGAAAGTGTTCACTGGGAACTTTTCAGATGAAGAGGTAACCAAGATTTTGGCTCTGAGAAACACAGATGATTTCAACATTGAAACCACCAGACAATCGTCAAGAAACCAGGACTGGAGCGAAGATATCTTACCCTATTCATATCGTCCATTTGACGAGAGATACATCTGCTACCGCCCAGAAATAATTGATAGGGATAGATATCAAATAATGAGGCATTTCCTGAATGACAATTTGGGCTTGGTGGTGATGAGACAATATTTGTATGATTTTGTGAAAATCTACAACTATGTTTTCGCTGTAGACAAATTGTCAGATAGAAGACTTTTTATTAGCAATAGAGGAGCAGGGTTCGTCTTTCCACTATATCTCTATCCGAGCGTCAATTCGCATAATCGTAGAGCAAATGTAAGAACAAGTATAATCCAAAAGATTAGCGAGTCTTTCGGAAAAGAAATCCAACCTGAAGAAATTTTCTTCTATGTTTACGCTGTCTTACATTCTGTCCTTTACAGGAGTAAATTTGGGGAATATCTCAAAATTGAGTTTCCCAGGATACCTTTTACGACTAACTCTAAAGTGTTCACTAAAATAGCAAAACTGGGCAAGAAATTGATAGATTTACACCTGCTAAAATCTGAAGAACTACGCAACCCAATTGCTAAGTTTCAAGGTAAAGGAGATAATTCTGTGAAGAGACCGATGTACAATGAAGAGAAAGGCTTGATTTACATCAATGAGAAACAATATTTTGAAGGAATCGAAAAGGGTGTTTGGGAATACCAGATAGGGGACTATCAAATTCTATACAAATGGCTTAAAGATAGAAAAGGAAGAAAACTATCACTTGAAGACATAAAGCATTATTGTAGGGTGGCAACTGCACTTGCGAGAACAATTGAAATTCAGGATGAAATAGATAAGTTATACCCAAATGTTGAAGAGGACATCATAGAGTTCAAAGAAAGCAACAAGAATTTAGGAGATTATACGCAATAAAAGGATGACTTGCAGGTGCATCAAGAAAGCAAAAGCTGGTATCTTTCTCCTTTCTTTCTTGCATCTCGTTGTGGGCAGAATGTGGACGTTTGTGGCATGAGATGTTTTCTTAAGGGTTGAGAACTCTTCTGGAGTAGCCATTAGCTCTTTTTTCCAGTCTTGCACGGGCAAATTTACGGCTGGTACGATAGTTTGCAACGAAATATCTTTGTATTTATTAACTTGAGCATTTAGTCATGCATGGCTTCTTGAACTAAAATCTGTTTCACTCTTCTCTCTGCTTTGCTATTTGTCGTTGCTTCAAAGTCTCTAAATACCCTCTTGTGAAAAGAGGATACTATGTCTGATGCGTGTTTGACCAGGCCTTGTTATCTTTGTGGACGAAGAATCACTGGAGCTAATTGGCATTGTCTCCAGTGCAACATCTGCATATGCTTTCTATGCGGAGTCAGCATGAAAGAATATCCTGCGGCTTGTCCAAAATGCGGAAGAAAGCTCTCCTAAATATGATAACTAGAAGTTTCTTCCACAAGTCATAAAAACTGAAGTCAGGTAACGAGATGCTAGTTAGAAAGGAGAGGGTATCATAAATGCATTGGAAATATGTTTCGTTTGTGTTAGGAATCTCATTGTGCTTGATTGGTGCCTTTTTGATGTTTGAAGGAAATATTTTGGGAGAGAACAATACTGGTTGGGCAATTGTGATAGGGATAGTAGGAATCGGCTTAATTGCCACCTCTGGTGTAAGGTTGCTGAAACCCAAGACATCCTAAAAGGAAACTTGAATACCCATTAACTACTACCAGTCATAGTATACAGATTACGAAACCTTTATTTTTATAATCTGATTTCTGAAAACTTAATCAGTTGTTTAAAAAAATTGTGGGATAGGGAAAATAGAAAAGGGGGAATTTATCGGAGTATTAGTGGTTTTTCTTTTTTCTACAAATTTGGCACAAATGTTAAGTTTTCAGAGCACTTAAAAACAAGAGAGCGTATCAAACTTGGTGAAAATTACTTTCAAACCGTGGGAAGAAGTGATAATTCACGAATCACTTCGCTACTCTCTAGAAGATCTGATAAAGAACCAAAGCTTGGGTGTCCAACCTGGAGGGCTTGCATCACCACTAAGATGGGCGGAGGGGGTGGCTTTCAATTCTCAAAGTATGCCACCGACTAGAGAAGTTGTTAGGGAGCAACTTGAAGGTAAAATACATTGGACTTTGGTGACGTGGGCTTTAATGCCGCAATACAAGAACGTAATACCAATAGAAGACATAAATGCAAAAATACCTGTGATTAATGTAACGGCTAACGTTATTTTCTGTGAAGTTGTAAAAGAGTTAAAGAAGCAAATACAAGAGTAGGGGTTTTTCGCCAATAAACCCCTTCTTTTTTCTAACGTTAGAAACTTTACACAAGAAAAATAAGGGATACCCGTTCATTGTTTTTGTCGACAAAGAATAGATCTTTCGGCATATTTTAAAAATAGCTCGTAACTTTTGTATAGTTGAAACAGAAATATTCTTGATGTTGTATAATTATTTTGACGAAGGGGAGTTGGTTGTGAAACCAGGGGAAAATGCGCATGAATTATGCATGCAATCGTGACATTTCACTAACATCAGCCTAACGGGAACGCGCGTGGTTTACTTGTCTGTCTCGTGCACGACGTATCAAAAATGCACATATCTGCACGTAATATGCAAAGAAATTCAATATAGAAGATTCTTTCACAAATTTTAAATGTGGTCACCATACATTCCTAAATAGTATAATTTTGAAAGAGGGGAGGTGATAAAATGAAAAAGATGTTATCAGCAGCGCTTCTGACGTGCATTGTTGCGTTTCTCACGCTATCGACCCCAGTGCATGCAACGCCACCTACAACCGTGTCAGGAACTGTTAACTACACATTTTCTGTCGAAGAGATGAGGGAGGCTGATGGCAACCTGTTCCTTTACGCAATAGAGTGGGAGGACTGGATGGGAGACTTCGAAGGAACTGCGGAGGCTTTCTTCAGAGTAGAGGTGTTTTCCTCGGCGGGCTTTTGGAACGTATGGCTTCGAAGTACTTTTACTGGTATTGTGAACGGCGAATCGGGCACCCTGGTTATCCAGCTTGTTGGTAAGAAGCCATTGGGTGAGGATTGGTATGGTCAGTGGGTGATCATCAACGGCGAAGGCGGTCTGGCGGATCTCCGTGGGCAAGGAACATGGGGAGGACCAGGATGGCGATCGGACATAAAAATTCCTGGGGACCCGGATCTATGGTATGAGGGACAGATACACTTCGATTAGGAAGTAATCTTAAGCCAGCCACGCGTGCGCTATGTTGCCAGGCTAATAAGCACGGAAAGACAGGGTACAACAGCGATAAAAGACGCAAATTTCTAAAGAAACCATGTTCTCCAAAGAAATCCTAATAGAAGCCTGGAAATAGGGCACTTTTTTTACAGTTTCCCATGCTTTTACATCATAGTAGCGCATGCATTTTTCCTTTGCTTTCTGCTTTCCTATGTCCAGATTGCCACATGGAGGAGCATGGAAAAGGTCTAAAGTGACACAACGAATCAAGCGAAATCTCAGAATGAAATGTTCCTCTCGCGATCATTGGAATCGTGTTCCAGTAAACAAGATTTTCATCAATTTTAACGGTGTTAACTTTCATTTTACCTCTTCTTTTTTCTAACGTTAGAGTTTTTTCGTCAGCATACAGACCAGAGGTTTGTATGTTGAACCTGTTGAACTAGTTGAACTATAACATTTATTTATAGTATCTTAAATGAAGGAAGAGAAAGGCTCTTCTATGCACAAACAACCGTTCACTTCCCAATATGCACCCTACTAAGAAGTGGAAGGGAAAGCAGAAGAAAGATAATGAACCTAACACTGTTAAAGCTGTTAAAACGGTTAATGTATAACATTAATTTATACTCTTCTAGATGGAGAAGAGAGAGAGGATGCTTGTTACCAAAACTATCCTTTTGGTAAATAATTTTGGCAAACCATAGTTTGACAAGTAGAAACACCATTGTTTACCATTGGTTTGGTTCTTAGTAAACGCTTTAGTGTGAACTGAATGGGTATTGAAGCATAAACGACCCCTTTTCTCTCTCTATTTAGAATATTATGAATAAATGTTATACTGTGACAACTTTGATAATTGTGACATGGACAAACGTAAAGGTTATTCTCCCGCGACGTTGCCAAACGACAACGTTACTCTCTATTCTTCACAAGCAGGACAAGCCCAATCAATCCTAACAACACGAGAGGAAAACCCAACAGAGCATAGAGGGATATTTGAAACGCTATGTTGCCATGAATGACTGTGGCACTTCTCATCACTGGTGGCAACGCAACCCAGCAGAAGAGAGAAACTAAGCCTACAACAACAAGCAACGCGAACGCGGGTTTTGGATCCGCCATTCAAGTCACACAGCTAATCACACGTTATTTCCTTTTCCTATACTCTTATTTTCATATTCTATACTTCCAAAAAATTATATGCGATTGATCCACTTAATACCATTGCAAAGAATGCTGTTAAGCCTACTATCAATAAAGGTAGATCTTGAGTAATAGCACTGTGAAGAGTCAATGCTATAAATACACAGGCTAAGAAGAAACTTATACCAAAGACAATGAAGAAGAAAGACTTTTTTAACATTTTAAACATCTCCTGTTTCTATTTTATTTAAAAAATTTTCTATTCACTTATCCTCACTCATGGAGACCTAATTCATCGCTCACTCTTTAGGCTGCATCCAACAGACTCATTGGATAAGCTTTTGTCCATCGGGGGGGGGGGGG
>JAGLZW010000030.1 GCA_023131225.1 Candidatus Bathyarchaeota archaeon
AAACATCCACTATCCCCCGCAATGGGAATGCTTCAAGGCATAGAAGGATGGGGGAAGGAGGAGGAAACTGGAGAACGCGTGACCAGACGTCTACAAGCGGGGATGGGGTTGTGCTGGCACGTAGCCGAAGCTGCTATCAACGACTTGAACACTGGAAAAATGCACCACGCGGGTAGAATCCACGTTGACATGATCAAAAAACTAATTCAAAATCCTTGGTAACAGATTCTAGAGGTGTACGTATGGAAGTAGGTGTTGCTGTCATCGGCTGTGGCTATATCGCCACATCCAATCATCTTCCGATTTTAGCGGGGATGATTTCGGATGCGAGGTTGGTGGCTGTTGCGGATGTTGATAAGAGAAGGGCTGAGGCGGCTGCGAAAACTTATGGAGCAGAAACTTGGTACACAGACTATAAAGAGCTGTTAGAGAATCCCCAAGTCAAAGCCGTTTGGATCTGCACACCTCCTTTTTTACACGCCCAGATGGTGATAGACGCAGCCAAAGCCGGAAAACATGTAATGTGCGAAATCCCGATGGCATTAACCCTTGAGGAGGCTGACGCTATGATAGAGGCGGCTGTGTCCTTCAATGTTTTGTTGATGGCTGGCTATCACTACAATTTTGCCCCGGCGTACGTCAAGGCGAAAGAACTGATAGAACAAGGCAAAATAGGCAAACCTGTAATGGCTCATTCCAGTTTATCATTTTGTTTCAAACAGTGGGCGTTGGGGAAAAGGTGGCTTTGGAATGTGGAAAAAGGAGGGCATCAGGGAGGAGCACCAGTACCGAGACTGGAATTCCTTCTGAACTCTAAGATAGTGAAAATTTACTCCGGAGGCGGAACTCTAGCCTTCAAAAAAGAAGGTAACGTTGAGGATAATGTAGCTTGGCTAGTTGAATTCGATAACGGAGCCATTGGTGTAACAGAATACAGCGGAGTAGTTGCTGAGAGAATACTCTTAGATAGGTCGAAAATAATTGGGGACACAGGGAGTGTAATGGACATTGAACAAAGCTCCTTGTTAAGACTTCAGACAAACGGATTACATTCACAAGAATGGAGTTTCAGAAGTCCATTTGAAAAAACGAGTGAAGGGCATCTAGAGGAAGATCAACACTTCATTAAATGCATAAAAGAACGTAAAACGCCTAGGATGACTGGGAAAGATTGGAGACACATCTTGGAAACATATCTAGCAGCAGCTAAATCCAGAAAAACAGGAAAAGCAATAGAGGTTTAAATCTGCCTATCCTTACTTGTTCAGGTAAATTAACAAAAATTCAACATTCTGCGGGACGTTGACAACTAATTGCTATAGTGTCACTTTTGTACGACTCGAGGGAGAAGACTTCCTCCACACTTCATAACCAAAACCTTTGCATCTTTACCCTTTTCCCGCAAAGCTCGTTGTAGAGCTACTTCTATAGAGTCAAAATACGCAAACCCCAATTCTTCAAGGCCTTTCGAGTTTTTTCGATCGCTGACAAACATAACTTTCCTATTCGCAATAGAATTCATAAAAAGGAACATTTCCGAACCGAGGGCGCCACCGATTTCTTGTCTATTTATGAGTCTAATCAAATCATCAAAATTACGATATTTTTTCAGCAGATCAAACGCAACACTTTCTATGTTCTCCGTGAAGAAATCCATGACGCCGACCAGAATCATTACTCCTTCTCGTTTTGTAACTAGATTCGATGCATCAAACGCCCTAAAGGCTTCAAAAATTTCTATGTCAAAGGGTTTCGTGTCAGTTATTGCGATATCGACCGTTGAAGGAATAGAGACTTCGTAAATTTCTTTAAAAGCTTTCACAGCCTCTCTATGAGCCTTAATGTAATCTCCTGCAAAGATTTTTACGGTTTCATTTCGTTCATTTACCACTGCGTTAATTATGAAGTCTAAACCTACTAAGGAGGCTGCTTCGTTCATTTCTTCGCGGCAAGGGTTTCCGTCTAACTTTGCTCTTCCAGCTTTAGGTGAAAGGCTCATAATATGATTGTAGTCAATAGTACCCTTTGAAGAAACTCCCGGTAATATTATTTTGCTTCCTCCACCAAAGCCTGCAGATGAGCCTATGGAGATGCTGCCAATACCCATTACGAAATTTGCGTCTGCAACATACCTGTTTACTAAGATAGGATTTCCAAAGTATGAGAACCCAACAAACTTGAAGTCTTCCCAATTTTTGATGTTTTGTTGTGTGACCTTGAATCTTTCGAGGTGTTTTCCAAGTTTAGCTTTCAATTCGCTTTCAGTGCATGGTCGTTCCATTCCACCAGCTATTACAATCGTGACATTTTCATCTCTAATTCCTACCCTTTCAAACTCGCCCAGTATAACATCTAAAACGACTTTAGTTGGTGTCCAAGGTCTTCTCCAATTGTCAACGATGATCGCTATCTTTTGTCCAAGCTTTACACAATCTTTTAATGGTTTGGAGGCGATCGGGTTGTCTAATGCTCTTTTGATTTCACTTTTTAGATCAAGTGGCCTTTGTGTTTTTCTGGGACCAACAACGCCAACTAGGTTGGATTGTGGTACTTCGAATTCGATAAATTCACTTCCATACGGTAATTTAATTTTCATTAAGAAGCTTTCCTAACTGTGCTTAAGATGGGGTTACATTGGTGCGCATATATAAAAAAGTTTTCAACTCAAGTTTCTTGTCTAAATTACCAACCTAAGAAGGTTTATCAGATAGATGAGTAAGTCATCTTTCCAAAGGGAGAGATCAATTTGAGTGAGAAAAAAGTGTTACATGTGCCTACTGGTTTTCAAGAATGTATGGAACGGGAGCCTGATTTCCTCGAAAAACAACCTTTTAGGGTTAACTGGCGTATTACAAATCAATGCTTGTATAACTGCCCCTACTGTATGTGGGACGCTGGAGAAAAGTGGCCGGACGAGCTTAACACTGAAGAAGCAAAATCTGTAATTCACAACCTTACGGATTGTGGGGTTAAAGACTTGATTTTTAGCGGATGCGAAGCTACCCTGAGAAATGACTTCTTTGAAATAGGTTCTTATGCTGTTGCCAAAGGTCTTAACATCTCTTCTCTGTGGTGTAGCGGGGCATCTATAAACGAAAAAGTGGCAAAGAAGCTGTCCGATCTGGGACTAGAGACTGTAATGGTAGAAATCGATAGCCCTAATCCAGAAAAACATGATTCCATGAAAAAGGTAACAGGATCCTTTAACAAAGTGGTAAATGCTATAAAAGCCCTACAAAAAGTAGGAATAAAAGTTGTAGTATTAACCACTCTCACAACGCTTAACATCGATGATTTTTGGAAGATTCCAAATACCTTGAGGACTTTTGAAATCGAGAACATACTTTTTATCCCATATGCACATAGTCCCGTGTCCCGAGTAATGAATCATAAAGAATTAGTCTTAACGCCCGATCAGTTTCTAGCAGCAAACCGAAAGGCAGTGACAGAGTGGAAAAAACTAGGAAAAAGATGGTTCAGGATTTTTCCTGACATCAAACCAAAGACACAAACTGAAAAGAGGATACACAAATTGGCGGGAGCTGCCTGTGTAGCGGGTGTATCAAGTCTGGCAATTGCACCAAACGGTTTAGCCGCACCCTGCGACTTCTTCACAACATTGTCTCAAATCAACCATTTCTGCGTTGGGGACCTAACGAAAGAGAGCATAAGAAAGATTTGGCAGAATTCGCCTCTCTTAGAGAAGTTTCGCGACAGAAATCATATTAAAGGAAAATGTGGGAAATGTGAAAAATTGGATATGTGTCGTGGAGGTTGTCGAGCTTGGGCCTACGGATACTATGGAGATATACTTGCAAGCGACCCAATCTGTCGTGAAGAAGTAATTTATGGGTAACGTCAAATGTGACTGTTTGACCTATCACCACGGGTTCTGAATTAGTTTTTTGATCATGTCAACGTGGATTCTACCTGCGTGGTGCATTTTTCCAGTGTTCAAGTCGTTGATAGCAGCTTCGGCTACGTGCCAGCACAACCCCATCCCCGCTTGCAAGCACCTTTTTACATATGGCTCCATAGAGTCAAGCACCTCCATTGCGGGGGATAGTGGATGTTTCTTTCGGATAACGTCATAGAAAGTCATGCCAAAGGACAACGGATGATTCTCAATAACCATATCACTCACTATGGCTTCTAAATTGAAGCCCTCAGGAGGACGAATCCACCAATGCACCCTGCCACCATACCAGATCATGTCGTCTGCCCAGCAGCATGGCTCCTTGAAAAGCTTCGGAGAAATCGGAG
>JAGLZW010000031.1 GCA_023131225.1 Candidatus Bathyarchaeota archaeon
CCATAGAAGATGGGGTTGATGGAGCTGGGGTGTACGTGTCAAGGCTTCGGCCGAGACATTCAGCCCGTGGCTCCCAATAGCTCGAGGTGTCGGGCTATAATTGGTGTGGATACGGGTGTTTGGGTGTTATAGGTTTGCTGCGCATTATGTTGGCTTGCTGAGTGTGTGGTGTTCCTTGTTGACAGTCAATTTTTTAAGGTTACATCGCTAATCAATCAGATAGATGAGAGGTTGTTTAGAGTGCCACATGATAGAAGAGAAAATTGGATTGGTCTTCTCTCGTTCGGTTTTTTTGTTATGCTTTTCGCGTTGTTTTTCGTTATTGTGCCAAATTACTATGCAGAAGTTTTAGCGTTCTTTGAAGATTTCGAGTTAAAAAATATTACGGACAACGTGCTTTTGCCTGCTCCTACACATGTGAACGAACACCTTGTGGTCTATGAAACAGTAATGCAGTTCTGCATAGTCTTTGGACTATTTCAGTTCTTTGTCTTGGCATTGAGGCTCAATTTTAAGTCTCATATGAACAAGGTGGCTGAGACGACTTCCAACATTGTTCTTTGGTTGGGCGCAGCCTACATGTTCAACCTTTTGCTTTCAGAAGCCATAAAATGGTTTCCTTTCATAGGTGGAATTATAGCAGTAGTAGGGGTTTCTCTGATTGCTCGAAGTCTCGTAGTGTTGGCATTTTGGCGCGGAAGAACTTAGACTTAAAAAGCACCACCTTTACCTTCTCTTTTCACAATTTCAGTTATATGGATAATCTGCTCAGCAGTAAATTTCTCCTCTGGAAGTCCTGGTAATTCTGGGAACGGAGGCGGTCGAGCGGTACCTGCTTCATCGACCGCGTAATATTCGTCAAAAACTCGTTTCTGAAGCTCATTGATGTACCATTCAACGATAACCACCATCCTCCTATAATCTTTTAAATCAGGAAACAGTTCAAGGTCCTTCTCAGTATTCGTCAAAGGGAAACCCATTCTAAACAGCTTTGCATGACAAAGTTCATGACGAACGCTAAAAAGCGTTGCATCTGGATACAGCACTATTTCTGCCTGGTCTTGAGACCAGATGAAGATCTCCGCTCGTTTTCCTATTTTGCTCGGTCTCTCAACATATTTTACTTCAAACGTCATATCTTCGATGCCAAGCTCGCGTTTGCCATTTTTTATCGTTTGCAACACTTCATCTCTTGACGACATCTTATCCTATTCCTTCAAAACTTTCTACTGCTGCTTAAAGCAGTCATTTTCACAGTTGAAAGCTCTTTTGCATGGAAAATTATATATTCATATACATATGTATGATGGAAACGGATGATATATATGGCTAAATGTCCTAAATGCGGAAAAGAGATTGCTAAGCCCAGAAAAACTTGGAAAATGGCAGGGCGCCCTGACAAGCAAGGCAAAAGACTTGAACTCGAAATTGGTCTTTTCGACTGTCCCAAATGCGGCGTCTTCCGTAAAGCACTGAGTAAAAGAAAAATCTAGGAACACTCTTCTTTCCCCCTCTCTTCTTTTTTCTTGCTTTCAATTTTTAAAGCTAAACGAAAAAGTAAATAGCTAAATACCTAAGTGAAGTTTGAAAACAGCAAACGTGATTCTAGTGAGCTCTGACGTAGTAGTTGTTGGCGCTGGCCCAACCGGTTCTTTTTCTGCCTTGCAAGCAGCAAAACTAGGCGCCCAAGTTACTATTTTCGAGGAACACGGTAAAGTTGGAGTGCCTTCGCACTGCACAGGCCACCTAAGCCTTGCAGGTATAAGACGATTTGATCTCCGTTTGCCGAAAAACGTCTTTGAGAACGAGATTAAATCAGCTGTCTTCTATTCTTCTTCTGGATACAAATTTGTGGTTCGATTTGCCTCTCCCGTGACTTGTGTTGTTAACAGGGCGCTTTTTGACCAGCATCTTTCGAATATGGCTTTAAAAGCTGGCGCTAAAATTGTAAATAACACTCACGTGGATTCTCTTTTGATTGAAAAGGGCACAGTCAGGGGCATTATTTTCAAAAAAAAGAAAAGAACCAAAAAGCTTGTGTCTAAGGTTGTAATTGATGCGGAAGGTGTGTCCTCAAGTCTTCTAAAGCGAGCAGGACTGCCTTCACTTAATAGTCGTACGATAGTTAATGGAGTACAAGCGGAAGTTGACAAGATTAATAACATCGACAACGACACAGTTGAAGTTTTTTTAAGCCGCAACTTCGCCACTGGCTTCTTCGCTTGGATAGTCCCGCGACGTGATGGCACCGCGAAGGTTGGCTTGGGAACAGAAAGAGGTAATCCTCGGGAGTGTTTACGCCATTTTGTCAATCACAACCCGATTGCCCGTCAAAGGCTCAAGCGGAGCCATGTTACAAACCTTGCCTACCATCCTATTTCGTTAGGTGGTCCAATTCCCCGAACGTTCTATGATGGGTTGCTGGTTGTAGGGGACACGGCTTCACAGGTTAAACCTACTACAGGTGGAGGTGTTGTTATGGGATTGACCTGCGCGGAAATTGCAGGTAAGGTTGTTGCCCGAGCTGTTCGCCACAAAGATTTTTCAGCAAACTTTCTCGCTGAATATGAACGTCGATGGAAAAAGAAGATAGGTTTTGATATGATGGCAATGAAACGTCTGCGTACAATGCTTAACAGTTTCTCAGACAAACAACTCGACCAACTCATCACTCTTTGCACGCGGCTGAGGTTAGATGAGAGTTTGAAGACTGTGAGAGACGTTGATTTTCAAGGTACTTCATTGATTCGCATAGCTAAAAGCCCAAGGATTTTAGCGACAGCATTATATTTCTTAATAGCTTCGTTCTTCTAAGCACATCTGTAAAGCCCTTTAACCTTAAACACAACTGAACACTGAGCGTGTATTGGATGTCACAAGAAGAGTTCGAATACAAACAAGTGATAGCGGTAAGAACAGACCTGAAGATGGGTAAAGGCAAACTGGCAGCACAGGTAGGGCATGCAGCGGTTTCCGCCGCTGAAGAAGCTAGAAAGAGGCGCTCCGAATGGTGGCAGGCATGGTTGAGGGAAGGACAATGCAAAGTAGCTGTAAAAGTGAAAAATCTAGCCGAACTGTTAGAGCTTCAAAAAGAAGCAGTAGGGATGAAACTTCCCCACAGCCTCATTATAGATCGAGGATTAACACAACTCCCCCCAAGCACCGTGACATGTCTAGGCATTGGGCCAGCACCCTCTATACAAATTGACAAAATAACGGGGAAACTACCGCTTCTATGAGCAGGGTTAATCTTGAAAGTTCCAACAATTGAAAAACAGTTGGGCATTGAAACTTTCGTCACAAAGACTCGTGGCATAGGTGGCGTAATACGGCAGATGCCTGAAGACTTTATGGTTGAAGAGGTGCTTGTCGACGGTTCAAAGGCAGAGCTAAAGCCAAAGCTGCGGGGTCAAGTAACAGGGGAAGGACGTTACCTGATTTGTTTGCTCGTCAAACTAAACTGGGACACGTTGCTGGCGGCAAGAAAAATCGCTAAGCAATTAGGTATCAGTGAGCGGCGTGTGAGAATTGCAGGAATAAAAGATAAAAAAGCCTTAACCGCTCAGCACATCAGCATCGAAAATATAAATTTGAGACAGCTAAGACGCATACGAGTAGACGATATTCATGTGTATCCTCTCCGTTATTCGCCAAACATGATTTTTCCCCACATGTCATTCGGCAACACATTCCATATAGCAATAAGAAACATCAGCCATAGTAACGCAGTCGTTCAAGAAAGAATGTCTGACATGGTAAACGAGTTACGCGTCTTAGGGGGCATTCCGAATTTCTTTGGACACCAACGTTTTGGCACTATTCGACCTATTACCCATTTGGTTGGCAAAGCCTTAGCGCGTGATGATTTGGAAAGGGCAGCGCTACTGTTTCTCGCCGAGTCAAGCCCCTATGAGCATCCCCAATCGAGAGAAGCGAGACAGAGATTGCAAGAGACTAGAGACTTTAAGGAGGTAATCAATGTTTTTCCACGATGGTTATTGTATGAACGATTAATGTTGGCTCACTTGGTTAAGCATCCGAAAAACTTTGCGGGCGCTTTCAGAAGGCTGCCCCAGCGTTTGTGCAGGCTCTTTCTTCAAGCATACCAGTCATACATCTTCAACCGATTTCTCAGCCAACGCCTACTACGTAAGATTCCAATTAACGAACCACAACTCGGTGATTACGTTGTGAAAACCGACAGCCATGGCTTGCCAATCAGAAGCTACATAAAGGCCACACATGAGAAGCTTGAAGATTTACGAAAAAAAGTAAAAAAAGGTGAGATGTACGTCGCAATTCCCTTAATAGGGTTCAAGCAAACCTCTTCAGAGGGCCTGCAAGGCGAAATAGAGCACTCCATACTTGAAAGTGAAAAAATAACTCAAGCGAATTTCTACGTCTCTTCTGCGCCAGAGATGAGTGCAGCTGGCGACCTTCGAGCTATTATGACACCTATAATAAATCTTAACGCAGATAAACCAGTCAAAGACGAGTCAAATCTGCGCAAGAAGGAACTGAGAATTAGTTTTACTCTGCATCGTGGCTGTTACGCAACTGTGGTCTTACGTGAATTTATGAAGCCACGCAACATGATAAAAGCTGGGTTTTAGACAGCTTTTTCGGTTTTTATATAGCTATTTGCGTTTGCGGAAAAACATCAAACCATCTTTCTCGCAGATGTATTCAAAGCCTACGTCAAGCAAGCCTTGAATTTCTTTAGATGTCTTTGCCACTCTTTACGGTGAACTCATCTGTTATCTCTTTGAAAATAGCTTCAGCAACTTGAATATAGAGCATAGTATCTTCGACTCGCTTATGGCCTAAGAACTCCTTCACGTAAAGGATATCTTTAGTTTGATGATA
Organism: Candidatus Bathyarchaeota archaeon; assembly: GCA_023131225.1. NCBI lineage: Archaea > Thermoproteati > Candidatus Bathyarchaeota > Candidatus Bathyarchaeota archaeon. Next base: position 4,867 of record JAGLZW010000031.1, read on the forward strand.
GAGTATTGCTGCGCGCGTATTCCCATTTTTTAATCTATTAATTGAACACGCTCGCACAATTACTATTCAACTATTTTTTCCAAACCCAGAACTCGTACCCATGCAGGGGGTAACTAAGTTTTTCCTTCTTAATCAAAGAGTCCATAGTCTCCGTGAATATCAAATGATAGTACCAGCAGAAAAATTCAGGGAAATTAGCATACTTGCTTGCTTCACATTTCCGAAATATCTCGTCTATTGCGTCCATACTCTTGTATAACGTGTCGAAAACGTGCACTGACATATCATCCACGAAACTTCTAATTAATTCGACATCACTTCCAGTGTAGATCGGAGTTGAGGGTATAAGATTGCTGTCGAGATACAACCATTCTGTTAAATGCTTCTCTGATTCTTTGCTTATCTCATAGCTCTCATCGTGATATTTTCTCTCATACTCTTTGAGAGCTCTAATCGTGATTTTTTCGATTTTTTCCTTTAAAGATTTTCTTTCAGAATTAGGAAGCTTCTGGAACTTTAGATAGCCATTCATTAAATTATCCTCTCCCACCTCTTTCATCAACACAATAGCGCTATGGTCGGGCGGTGAAGTCCTTCTTCTCTCCTTTTCTCCCCCAAAACTGGCGAAGCCATACCCGTTGAGTTTACCGCTATGCATTCCATATCGCCCAAGAGCCTCCACTCCATTCTCTACACCCCACATGTAGTATCTTCCAGTCTTCCTTTTTGGAGCTTCTGGCATGATTTTTCCCTCTTCTTTAAACTTATCTATCATATCCAATGAGTAAGCACCTATCAATACGAAGCCCACTCTTTCGAAACCAAATCTGGAAGAAACAGAGAGTTTGTTGTAGGTTTCGATAACAGCATCCCAATTGGTTTCGTAAACTTTTCCTATCTCTCTGCTTAACCCAGCAGATGCCTTTCTTGTTCTTACGACATCTGCTCTTAAGGCAACGAAAAAGTTTGGCAAAGTCTTACCGTTTTGTTCTTTTACAAAGTCCCCATCCTTCAAAAATTTTAACTGGTTTAGAATCTCATCTTCGTGAATCTCCAACGATTTTGTCAAGTCTGCCACAGATTGACCCTTGTGTAAGCCTATGATGATGTCTTTTCGAAGGTCAGATTGAAATGTAACATATGGGTTATGCTCTCCCTCGCCACTTTCACCACATATGATAACGGAAAATTTCGTGTGAAACCCCCTTCGTTAAACAGTTTTCTTCTAAATTAAAAGTTTTTCGAGCGCGCATCGAATAAAATCAATGTATACTATGGTTCTTCTCTCTCTTCTTTGAGTTTTCTTAGAGCAGCTTCGATAATGTGGCTTTGGTTAACGTAGTTGCTGGCTTCTACTTCTTTTTTCATCCATTCATACAGTTCCTCTGGAATAGTTCCGATCACTCTCACTTTAACTACACCTGTTCTCGTTATGCCTTCAGTTGTGAAATCTCCATAACTGATTATTCGATCTTTGGCTGGTTGCAACATCCTCTGCAATTTCTTGACAAATATTCCGACGGATACTCCACCAACTGTCAACGAAATCTGAATCATAAAAAAGCCGATACACATTATGCTAAGAGCGTAGACTGTCTCGTTATACATTGTTGCATGAAGCTCAGCTTCTGAGAGTTGAGGCCAACTCGCTTCATGTACCCAATATAGAGCGTTTGCTATAGAACTGGAAAGCACCCCTATGAGTATTAGTGCTATGACTCCATAGACAACGAGTCCCACTACAATAACCGAGAAGGCTTCTCTGATTTGTTTTGAGAAGTAACCAACAATAGCGCTTGTCATCAGAGGTAATACAATAAAGCCAGCCCAGCCTAAATACGGGAGATAGATTCCCACTAAAAAGAAACATGCCATTAGCAATCCATAGAGAACCGTCCAAAAAACGCGGATAGCCAATCTCTACCTCCCCCTAACACGTCCTATTGTGAAACAGTAAAATATATTTTGTGCATTCAATTCCTAACCGCATAAAAAAGGCGGAGAAAGGCGGGAGACATCTCCACTTTATTATGAAAGCTGGTTCTAGCTTACTTTGCTGTCAATTATGTAGAGTTCCGCGTCACGTATCACGTGAATCCACCAATTCAAAGCCGCAAACTCGCTGTCGTAGTATACGACTAATCGTGCAACAGCGTCTACGGCAGCGTCTTCTGACACGTTTCCTTCCCAAGTCAGAGTTTTCGTTTTACACGGCTTTAGCGTGAGTTGTTTCTCCTCGCCTTTCCATGTCCAATCCTCTCCTTCAAAAGTCACGGTGATTTTCCACGTGCCTTCTGTTGTGCCTTTGTTCTTGAAGGTTATCTTGATGGTGAAGGATTCGCCCGGCTTCTTGTCAACCGTTCCTTCGCACATGGTTTCAAAGTCTAATGGGACGGCTTGGGGTGGTATAAAAAGGGAGACTACACCTAATGTTCCAAGCGTCAATAATATGATAGCTACTATAGCGATAGCTTTTTTTTGCATTTTTATTCTTCTCCTTCCTACAATAAATTGGCGTTTTGCCCTTTCTTATATGTTTGTGGACTTATCTTCTAGACGAGAACGATAGCTTGTCATTTTCATGGGGTGAGTCTGGTGCGGTCTCTGGGGAATAAAACAACTTCCCGAATGTTCCGTTTGCCTGTCAACATCATCAGCACCCTTTCTAGGCCAGCTGCCCATCCTGCGTGCGGAGGCAGTCCATAGTCAAAAACTTGTAAATGGTGCTTGAAGGATTTTGGGTTTAATCCTTGTTCTTTCAGGCGTTTCATTAAGAGGGTTTTTGAGTGAACGCGTGTTCCTCCGGAGGCCAGCTCCATCCATTTCCACATGAAGTCGAATCCTTCACTGACCTCAGGGTTATCATCATGTGGTTTGATGTAGAACGGTTTGGATTTCGTAGGCCACTCAGTTATGAAGTAGAAGTAAGGATGAAGTTTGCCTAGAGTTCGGTAAGCAGGCGTTGGGATATCTTCACCCCATGGGATTTCTATCCCTTCTTTCTTCAGTTCATTTAGAATTTGAGTGTAAGCAAAGCGTTTTGAGGGTAATTCGGGGACATCTACTTCGTGTTTCAGGATTTCAAGCTCCTTTTGGCAATTCCTCTTCACGGTTTCACAGATGTAATGCAAAGTTTGTTCAAGCAGTATCATTACGTCGTCTGCGGTAGCGAAAGCCTGTTCTATATCTATTGAGATAAACTCGCTCAAATGTCTCCGTGTGTGAGACTCTTCAGCCCTAAAAAAGGGTCCAACTTCAAAAATCTTCTCGAAACACAAAGTTAGCTCTTCTTTGTATAGTTGTGGGCTCTGCGCCAAATAGGCTTCTTGGTCGAAATAGTTTACGGAGAAAAGGGCGGCTCCACCTTCAGTTGCGGTTGCAATGATTCTCGGTGTGTAGACTTCTATGAAATCTTTTTCTGAAAGAAACCTGCGAAGGGTGGTCAACGTCGTGTGCTGGATGTTCCAAATTGCCCGATTTTCCTCTTGAGAAAGGTCTAGGACTCGAGCGTTCAATCGCGTGTCTATAGAAGCAGGAGTTTTGCCAGTTACATCGAAAGGTAGCGGATGCTGTGCTATTCCTAGAATTCTCATTTTGGTTGGGATTATTTCGAAGCCTCGCTGGGTCATTTTCGTCTTCTTCACCATGCCTTTTACGCCGATGCAGTATTGCGTTTGCAGAGAGTTTGCTTTCTCTAAGATTTCCTTTCTTGCTTTTTTCTTTGGGATAGTTATTTGCACGGTTCCTTTTCGATCTTGAAGGATTATGAATTTTATGGCGCCTAGATCTCGGATTTCTTGAACCCAACCTAAAACAATGACTTCTGTCCCATCAAGTTCTGGCTTTATGTCTGTAGTGTATTGTGTTTTTCGCCAGTCCTCTAGCGGGTCAAGTTCCATATTGCTGTTCGCCTCAACGTGAAAACTCTACTCTGAGAACCATGTTTCGAACTTTCTTAGTAATTTGCTTCATTGCTTCAACATTGATAGGCGGTGGTCTTCTCCCTCTTTTTCTTAGAATAACTCGGGTTTCAGTGGTTCCATCTGGAAGCCAGATTGTGTTTATTGTCATAACAGGTAGAGGAGCAAATAGGTCTTCAAGAAATTTTCTGTCATCTACACCTTGTTCTAAGATGCGAATCCTTTTGCCAGTTTTTTCAGCTATCGCCCTTATAATTTTTCCACCATACCCTAAAAGACGAGCAACATCACCGCGCTCAACAATCAACGCGAGAACGCCGTCTGCTTCGACGGCTTTATGAAAATAAACATCCTGCAGAGGAGGGTATTTCTCTTCCAGACTCAGAAGCAAGTTAGCGATTTCAAGATATGTGTCGCTGATCTGACCTGATTTGACCTTTGCCTGACAATTTGAACATAGTATTCCGCTTTTTAAGCAGAAATTGCATAGCTGTGTTTTCACCTTTTTGGTGTCCTCCGAAGCTAAGGAGGGGCGACACATGTTTCATGTACTGAACTGTGATGCTATTCTAGTTGTCCTTGTTTTAAAGGCGTGCTATGAATCTGCTTCTGTAACATCTAGGGTACTACTTGCTACTTGGTTTGGGGTTCTGACGACAACTCTTTCTGCTCTCATGAGAGAGTGTTGTGCAGATGAGCATATAGTTCATTAGAGGTCTTCCTCTAATTATCACCGTGTTAGTTTCAGAGATTATATCGCCTCGCTCCTTGACGTTTATATTCTGGGCTTTTTAAGGTGCAGTGGAGTAGATAAATACATTACGGTATTTAAGGCAGCATTCAAGCGGCATCTTTTGGACACGTAAAGCCTTAATTTTCATTGTGCATAAGTTTAATAATCATTACTATCGTAAAGCTTTGTCTTGTCTAAAATCAAGGTGGAAGCTATTTGAGCGAAGAGGTTGTTCTTACTGGGCGTCCTGTGCGGCTGCTTCGTATGCTTTACGAAAGGGGTAAAATAATAACGACTTACACTTTACGAATTAAGCAAAACGATTTGGCGGCACAGCTCGGGATAAGCCGCCAAGCCCTAAATGTGCACTTGCGCAAACTTCGAGATCAAGGTTACATTCGTACAGGTAGAGGTTTCATAGATGTTACCGAAAAAGGCTTAACCCTTCTAGGAATCTCAGCAAATCCTGCTTTTGTCTTTCTTAAAATCTCTCCTTTGAAACGAAAGGAAGCTTATGAGGAAATTTTCCAATTCCCAATTCAACGTGTCTTTCGTGTGGCAGGTGACGTGGACGCCCTTCTGGTTATTCAACAAGAAAATCTAGATATAGCCCTGAAGAAACTGGCAAATGTGGACGGGGTTTTAGACACAAGAACTTATATCACTATTCAAACGTTAAAATGACTCTCTTCCATGGAAGTGCTCCTTCATGAAACTCTTTGAGCATGAAGCAAAAACAATTCTAGCAAAATATAAAATTCCTATCCCCCGTGGTGAATTAGCCACCTCTCCAACCCAAGCAAAGGAAGCTGCTTCTCAGCTAAATGCCCCTTATGCTGTTAAGGCTCAAGTGCTTGTTGCTGGGAGAGGCAAAGCCGGTGGAATCCAGTTTGCCAACACGTTGGAAGAACTTGAGGGGATTGCTGCGAGAATTTTAAGCATGGAAATAAAAGGCCTTAATGTTAGAAGCGTCTGGATAGAGGAAAAAGTCAAAGTGAAAAAGGAGCTTTACTTCGGCATCACAATCGACCGCCCTCGATGCTGCTATGTGGCCGTCGCATCTACTGCAGGGGGGGTGGACATAGAAGAAGTCGCAGCCAATACACCTGAAAAGATAATCAAAATATTTATCGACCCAGTTCTAGGCTTTCGAAGTTATCATGCCCGACAGATGGTAGGCAAGATGGGATACTCGGGAAAATCAATGTTAAAGCTTGCAACGATCTTTCAAAAACTTTACAAGGTTACCCTGGAGTATGACGCTGAACTAATTGAAATGAACCCCATAGTTGAAGCCATTGATGGACAGTTTGTTGCAGCGGACGCTCGAATTATAATCGACGATAACGCTCTTTTCCGTCACCCTGAATATAAGGCTCGGTTGCTTTCAGAAGACAAGACTGAACTGACGCCTGAAGAAATAGATGCTCGAAAAGCAGACTTGGCTTATGTGAAGCTGAATGGTAATATTGGAATAATGGGGAATGGAGCAGGCTTAGTGATGGCTACCCTAGATGCCGTGCAGCTTTACGGCGGCAAACCTGCTAACTTCCTTGATGTTGGCGGAGGTGCTTCTGAAGAGCAAATAGTGAAGGCTCTCAACATTCTCTTAGTAGATCCCCAAGCATCTGTAGTTTTCATTAACATTCTGGGGGGCATCACCCGTTGCGACGACGTTGCTAGAGGAATCTTGGGGGCAAAGAAGAAAGCCGACTTCATAAAACCTATAGTGATACGGTTGGTGGGCACAAATGAGGAAGAAGGTCGCCGCATACTAGTAGAAGCTGGAATTCATGTTCTAGATAGTATGGAGGAAGCCGCGAAAAAAGCAGTGGAAATGTCCAAGAGAGAGTGAAAACAGGAATGGGAATTATTGTTGGGAAAGATACGAGAGCTGTTGTGCAGGGCATTACTGGTACGCAAGGCAGTTTTCACACACGCTTAATGCTAGACTATGGAACCAAGATTGTTGCAGGAGTAACCCCCGGCAAAGGTGGAGTAAAAGTCCTCGGCGTTCCAGTTTACGACACCGTTAAGGAAGCTGTTCTGCGGCATGACGCAAATGCATCCATAATTTTTGTTCCCGCACCCTTTGCGGCAGAAGCGGCACTTGAAGCTATGGATGCTAACATAAAGGCTGTCATAATAATCACGGAGCACATTCCCATAAGAGACTCTATTCAGATCATGGCTTACGCAAAACAACAAGGCGTAACCGTTATTGGCCCTAACACTCCTGGCGTTATCACTCCTGGTGAATGTAAACTGGGAATAATGCCTGCCCACATTTTCACGCATGGTGTTGTGGGTATTGCTTCTCGAAGTGGAACCTTGACCTACGAGATTGCGGCTGAACTGACAAAGCATGGTTTAGGGCAGTCCACTTGCTTTGGGTTAGGAGGCGACCCAATTGTGGGTTTGAGTTTTGTGGATGCGTTAAAAATGTTTGAGGGCGATAGTCAGACAAAGGCTGTTGTTTTGATAGGTGAGATTGGTGGTAATGCTGAGGAGCAGGCGGCAGAGTATATTGCTATGATGAAGTATCCGAAGCGTGTTGTGGCGTTTGTTGCTGGACGTACGGCACCTTCGGGGAAACGTATGGGGCATGCGGGCGCCATTGTTATGGGTAAGGCGGGGACTGCGGCGGGCAAGATTGAAGCGTTTAGGACTGCTGGAGTAAAGGTTGCTGCAAGACCGAGTGACATTGCGGAGTTTTTAGCTGGGAAGGTGTGAGCGGGAAAGCTTAAATATAAGAATGATATATATTTCATATGAAAAATATGTCATCTATAAGCTCTGAGTGAGAAGAAGATGAAACACGACTTAAGCGAGACGTGCCACCTATTCTTTTCTACGCTATCCAATCCGACACGACTGGCGATTCTTGAACTTCTAAGAAAAAGACCAAAAAACGTAACTGAAATTGCTGAAGCTCTCAACCAGGAACAAAGCATGATTTCGCACAACCTTCGACCCTTAGAGAGATGTAAGTTTGTCTTCTCAGAAAAACGAAAAAGGGAACGAATCTACGCATTGAACAAAGAAACAATGGAGCCAATATTCAAAATCTTCTCTCATCACGCAAAGAAATATTGCCCCACAAGAGGGGAATGCCTAACAACAAGGCACTTAAAGGAACGTAAAAAGAGGGAGGCGGCAAGCCCGCTGTATTTGAGTCGCCATTAAAGAGAGAGTGAGTTAAAATGGTAGACAAAGAAGAGTTAAAGAATCTCCAAGAAAAAACAACGTCCAAAGAACTGATCAGAGATTTAATCAAATAGATACATGAAGGAAAGCACCCTGAAGAAGTTAAGACAAAATTCAGGAATATCCTAAGAAACGTTGGCCCAACAGAAATAGCAAAGCTAGAGCAAGAACTTGTAAATGAAGGAATGCCCAGAGAAGAAATACGCAAACTTTGCAGCGTACACCTAGCGATTTTCAGAGAATCCCTCGACAAACAAACAGTTGAGGTTCCAACGGATCATCCGATCCACGTTTTTATGGAAGAGCACAAAATAATTCTCCAGCACCTAGAAGAACTTAAGAACATCATTCAAAAAGTCAGCGCTGCGGAGAGTTTTGAGGAAGTTAACGAGGAAATGCACAAGTTGAAACACACTGCTGACCACCTCATGGAAGTGGAAAAACACAACGTAAGAGAAGAGAACGTTCTCTTTCCTTACCTTCAAAAACATGGCATAACTGAGCCACCGGCAATAATGTGGGCTGAACACAACGAGTTGAAGGAGAAGAAGAAGCACCTTCTCGAATTAGTGAGAGTCCGTGACACACTTAGTTTTCAAGACTTCAAAAAACAATTGGCAGACACTGGAAGCTACATCACCGACGAACTATCAAATCACATCTACAAGGAAAACCATATTCTTTACCCCGCTGCTCAGCGAACAATAAAGGCTGAAGAGTGGAAAGATATAAGAGAGCAATGTGATGAACTTGGTTACTGTTGTTTTACGCCAAAATACGAGAAGGTTGGTGAAGAAGAAGTGAAAAGAGAAGAGTTAAAGTCGGCATTAGAAAAAGGAGCCATAGATTTTGAAACTGGAAGCTTGACAAAAGAGGAGATAGAAGCGGTGCTTAACGTCTTACCCGTAGACATAAGTTTTGTAGATGCAGAGGACACAGTTCGTTACTTCAATAAAGCTGAAGGTCGCGTTTTCCCCCGAACAAGAGCAGTAATTGGCCGCAAGGTTCAACAGTGCCACCCTCCGAAAAGCGTCCATATAGTCAGCCAAGTACTGGACGACCTAAAGAAAGGTAGAAAAAAATCGGCGGACTTCTGGATAGAATTGAATCAGAGAAAAATCTACATACGATATTTTCCTGTGCGAAACCAAAATGGCGAATATGTGGGATGCGTCGAAGTAACTCAAGACATTACGGATATTCAAAACATTAAAGGTGAAAGAAGACTGTTAAACGAAACACAGTCCAAGTAATGTGTTATGCATAAATTACTCGTCATACTTCGACTCATTGCCAAACTTTATCAAGTCCCCAATTCACAGTTCGTTTCCATCAAGGTCTGCTAAAACTGCATACAGAAACGGAGAAAAATATGTGAAAAAGTGTATTTCAGTTGAGGAGTGGAGATATCTCTCACATTCTTCCATTTTTTCTTTCATCAGAAAGGACATGATTCCGAGACCAAAAAAAATGACCGCTGTTCCAATGCAGATTAAGTAAATAACCATTATTTCAGTTTTGCTCAGCAATAGAAGTTGATGACATCATTGTAGAGGGATATCCATCAGATGAAAACTGAAGTCCATGTGCATAAAGAGTTTCGAGCTCGAATATGTCACCTTCTCCATTCCACCCATGATTGCTTAGAGTCTGCTTCAATTGTTCTATTTGATTCTGACGGACACTCACCAAAACGCATGCATGCATGAAGAAGCGAGGTAACTTGTAGAAGTTGGCTTTGAATACGTGTGCGGTATTGATGACTGCAAACTCTTTAGAAAACGAAAGTAGCTGGAAATGTTCAAAAGACTACAGCAAAGTATATTTGTGGCTACCGTGCTTGAGACGTGAAATAGACTAGGAGAATCAACTATTGCCTGTAACTGATTTGCAGAAGAAAGCTATTGCTCAACGTCATAGGCTTCACATGAAGATTTGTCGACGATGTGGCGCGCGTAACGCACCTACAGCTGTTAAATGTAGAAAATGTAGAAGCAAAAATTTACGCTGGAAGAAGCGGGAACTGGTTCGCTAAGCTTCTATTATGTTGTGTTCTTCGTCTTCGAAGGCGACAAGATCTTTCCATCCTCTTGTGATGCTGCCGATTCGGGTTATATTTGCTTTTATAATACCAAACCTGAAAGGGCTTTTCATTGTTCGCGCTAATTGTGCCAAGAGAAAGTCTGGGCGTTGTATGAAGAATTGGCGGTAGTGGTGGCGGATTAGGCACTTTATTTCCTTGTAGGGCACAGTGTCTGAATGAATGTTGGCGACGGCGACGCCCATCTCCCAGTGTTGCTCTTCCTGTTCCTCAGTTAGGTATCCTTTTGCTTTGAATTCGTCCCAGAGGGCCATGCCTGGGAATACGCCTAAAATGTTGTATTGGGGGATGTCGAGGGGGACTTCTTGTGCGAATTTGAGGGTGTTTTCTATCTCTTGTCTTGTTTCTGTTGGGGCGCCTACGATGAAGGAGCCAACGATTATGTCCATTCCAGCTTTTCTAGCCGTTTTCACGGCTGTTCTAGATTGTTGTGGGGTTATTTGTTTCTGGTAGTAGTCTAAGATTCTCTGAGTTGCGCTCTCTACGCCGAAGTAAATGATTTTGCAGCCTGCTTTCACCATCGACCGCATTGACTCGTAAGATGCGTGGTTTACTCTCCCTTCACAAATCCACTCAACATCTAGCTTTTCTTTGATGATTTTTTTACAGAGTTTAGTGATTCTTTTCTGGTTTATGGTGAAGCTGTCGTCTACGAAGAGAAATTGTCGGTATCCTTCGCTTGCTAGCAGTTGGAGTTCTTCAAAGGTTTTTTCAGCCGATCTTGGGCGCCATATACCGTGGACGATTTTTTGGCAGCCGCAGAATCTGCAGTGGTAGGGGCAGCCTCGTGAGGAGAGTAGTGTTGTGAATTTTTTTGGTGCTCCAATGGCGCCTACGAGAGTTGAGTGGTATTCCACGTTTAGGAGTGTGCGGTCGGGGATTGGTAGCTCGTCGATGTTTTTGATTAGGGGTCTGTCTGGTGTGGTGATGATTTTGTTTTTTTGTCTGAAGGTTATTCCTCTGACTTTTTTTAGGCTGCGTTTTTTCTCTATGGTTTTTACGAGTTCCTTGGTTGTTTCTTCTCCTTCGCCGCGGACGATTATGTCTGCTTGAGGGTATGTGGTGAGTATTTTTTTGTGGTTGAAGGTGGCGTAGTAGTTTCCGAAAACTGTTTTGATGTCAGGGTTGTATTGTTTTGCTTTTTGGGCGATTCTCGCGGCTGTTTTGCCTGAACTTGCGAGGGTTGAGAAGCCTAGTATATCTGGGTCTTGTTTTTCTACCCATCTTGCTGTTTGTTCTATGGAGTAGCCTACTGCCGCTTGGTCTAGGACAGCAACTTCTACTCCTTCGTTTCTTAGTATGGTTGCGACGTAGAGTATACCTAAGGGTGGCCAGGAGCCTATAACTTTGCTTTTTTCGGTTAGGGAGAGTTCTTCGTTTGCTCCTGGGCTTATGAAGGCGAACTTCATTTTTTGCGTGTTTCCAACTGTTTTACTGTTTGGGTTTAGCATAAGAAATTTTTGTTGGTGTGTGGTGTAGTTGAAAGACTATTCTATGGGCTCCAAATATGAATGTTGGCGGTGAGGCTGCAAAAGATATAAGGGAACTAGTTAACCGTTTAGACTTGTGTTGGGGCCGGTAGTCCAGCTCGGCTAAGACGTCGCCCTCACGCGGCGAAGATCGCCGGTTCAAATCCGGCCCGGCCCACCTCGCTTTTCTTCGAGTAACAAGACGGTTGTGCCTTTATAGCGCACTTGGACAATTAACTTTTATATTATGGAACGACTAGTTGCTGGTTTGTAGGATGTTACTGTATGAAGAAGATTGTTGCTTTTTGTGGAATAACTTGTACAACTTGCAAAGCCTTCATAGCCACACAGGAAGATGATGATGCAAAAAGAAGACAAGTAGCTGAAGAATGGTCGAAAGCCTACAACAGCGAAATAAGACCCGAACAAATAAACTGCAACGGTTGCTTGCCAGGACTAGGTATTCATCAACAACTGCATCTCTGTGAGATTAGAAAATGTGGAATGGAAAAAGAAGTTGAAAACTGTGCTTACTGTGCTGACTATAAATGTGAGAAGCTCACCAAATTCTTTGAAAATGCGCCTGAGGCAGGGGAGACGCTTGAGAAGATAAGACAACACTTAAAGAAGTAGACCCGTAACAGAATACGTGTCTTATTGCATTTGAGGTAGTTCGTAAAGTCTTTTTTTGTTTATGGCTTATTTCTTCCTTTTCGTTTTCTCCCATCTTTGGACCTTCTTCTTCCGCTTAAAGAATTTGGGATGTCGTCGCACGTCTTCATGGATCGGTCTTGGAATGTCGGTTCGAGGGAAATAAATATCCGTTCGCCCTTCGGGAGGCACTATGGGATACTTCGTTTTTGCTCCTTTGTAAACTGAATGGTAAAGAAGATAGCAATATATGATGAACCCTCCGAGGAACGGTGCGGCGTATAGAACTCCGAAAATTGAAAATCCAGCGATGAACACTTGGATTATTATCGAGAAAAGGAAAAACGGTATGAATATGCAGACTCCTAGCAAGAAGAGAAGCCAAAATTTGACTTTTCTCCTCATTGTTTCTCCCCTTGATCGTTACACAAACCAGCTATTACGTCTTGTGCTTCGGCAATGTACGCATAAAAAAGGGTGTGTGGTTATTTTGTTG